>JACQCV010000006.1 GCA_016201465.1 Candidatus Vogelbacteria bacterium
TATCTTCCGTTAAAAAGTGGCTGGCCACAACAAACATCGTCCTTTAGAATTCGACTCTCAGTCGCAAATTTATAGAGCGGTTGAAATCCTAGAAATTTTCGGCAGAAATTCAGTACAGTTTCCCTAAAACTCAAGGGATAGATGTTGGCAAACAAGCCAGCCGGCCTGATAAATTTAACGTCTCGCCACTTCGGGCTGTGGTTCAAACAGCGATTATGCTCGCAACACTTTTTCGGGTAAACCTTGGCCTCGGTTGTCTCAGCCATAAAAACCTCCATGAGTACCTTTCAGGAGTACTCCCGTTTGTCCAATTTCCGTTACGGCGGGCGACCCGTTGTCTTGGATCCCCTAGGAAATCGGCACGTGAACTTCAAAAAACTTCCTGTAATCTACTATGGTATTTTATAATTGTCAAGTCTATCGTATAATTAAAAAAGTCGACCTTTTTATTGGTCAACTTACTGTGTCACCTAACTGGTGACATTCTTTGTACTTCAAGTGCTGCTGCAATCTTCTAGAAGATTGAGGTCGATTTCCCAAAACATTGTGTTGAAGCCTTGAGGAAAGACACCGGTATTGATTCTTTCTCCGAAATAATCATAGGCCTTTTTGCCAGACACAATGGCTAGATATCCAAATAGCAACACCATTGTGATCATAATGTAAACATTGCTAATCTTAAGTGCAGCCAATACAAGAAAAGGATATGCGACTGTACCTACCACGACAAAAGGAAGCATGAAGAACTGTTCAACTCTTTTCGGCTCGGGTATATCCGCAAAGAAATCAGATCCATTTGCGAATCCAGTTTCATTTCGCATCATGCTTTGATAACTTCTATTGTTAATCCATAAGAGCATGAAGATCCAGGCGATTGCGTGGGCGGCAGTCTCAGAGAAATAACAAATCCCCAAAGATGCCAGTGCAAAAGGAATTACTTCAAGTAAGATTGGGGTTTTTATACTCATTCCCCAGCAGTTTCCATATTCGGTCACTTGAGAATATCTAGTGTGATTGTAGAACGAAGCCAGGATATAGATACAGATCATAACTGCTGCCGTTGGAATATTCCAGGCCAGACTGAACCAGATACTGAAAAGTGCGATGTCGAAGTAGGTACTTCTGAGTCGGATAAATCTATTAAGGTCAATCTTCAAATCATTGAAACCGTACAATTGGAGTTCTCCTCTCGTGGTTAAATCTTAAGGGAATGAGGCGAACAACTTGCCAAGGAGCGACCACCATGTGTGACAGACGAGACCAAGCAGAACTAGGCCTCCAGCCAAGATGGGGCATCTTGCCAGAAGTGAAAATCCTGCAAACTGCAAATGGACAAACGATTCAACGAAACGTAGCCCGAATGCGATCAGCGGCCAGATGGTAATCAATTGCAGAACGTGAACTACCGAGTAGCCCATGATTACTCCGGATAGCAAGGCCATGAATACAACATACGTAGCCATCTCACTAATGCCGATAGTGGAGACCATGTACTTTGCTTCATCAAAGGCACTTTTTAAATTTGCGAACATTTTTCTCCTTCTTTGGTATTTATTTTACGTACCGATGTTGTCGTGCCATATCGAGCGATTCGGTATAGGTATAGACTTTGCCACCGAGAATTTTTGTCGGGCCCTTATACGCAAAGTAGGCTAGGCCAGCAAATATGCCGACGGTAAAAACCCACGCTGTTAGCGTTCCTATCCAAGGATTATTATTCAAGAAATCTTTCACAGTGTTCTCCTTTCTGGTCATTTATTAATCAAAGATCGTTTGTTTAAGACTAACAGATGATTTGAGTTTGTCAATGAGTATTTTCCTTTCCTAATTTTAATCAGAAAGTGCTATAATATTTATCGAATTAATAATTAAGAATAAATCAACGACAATGAGTGAAAGTGTACAAGCTAAAATTGAAAAGTCAGGGAAGAAGCCGGAGAAGATTATGACTGACCAAGAATTCAGAGACCTTGTTGATTCTGTTGAAGAACTCATTGGCAAAAAAGTCCCCGATAAAAAAAATATTTCTACTCAAGATTTTCTCGATTTTGTTCGTGACTCTGCACTGTATGATGAGCCATCAATTTGGGACAGAATAGAGGGTGGGGGACGATCAAGTTATGCGGAACTTGAAGCTCGGTCAGAGAAAGAATGGAAAAAGAGACATGAAGAGCAGGTGAAAGAGGAGGCAAGAATAGAGAAGGAGAGGCAGGAGATTTTAAAAAACACATCGCTTGAACAGATTATTGATAGGGTCAAGAGTGAAAGTTTGGACGTGGACATCAAGGAAGGAGAAAGTCTAAGTAAAGAAAGAATTCCAACGGGAACAGAGTATCTAAAATTCTTAGAAGAGAATGGAACACCAGAACACGTTTTGGCATATCAGAAAGTTCTTGAGATATCTAAAATAATCAAGGAAGCAGGTGGAAGAGCATTTCTTGTTGGGGGTAGCGTGCGCGATATGTTCATGGGTAAAATTCCAAAAGACTTTGACCTTGAGGTATATAAATTACCAGATCAAAGCCTGAGTGACTTGTTGACGGTTACAACTAGAGAACTCGGAGGTAGTATTAAAACAGATGTGGGTAAGTCATTTGGAATTACAAAAGTTGCATTTAAGGTGGCAAAACAGTTCGAAGGAGATGATGAGAAACAAATTGATCTTGATATTTCGATACCAAGAACAGAGTCAAAATCTGGTGCTGGCCACAAAGATTTTGGGGTAGTTTTGCATCCGGAGATGAGTATCGAAGAGGCGGCACGAAGGCGTGATTTTACTATGAACTCTCTTGCTGCCGACGCAGAGACGGGTGAGGTTTTTGATCCACGGGGTGGAATAACGAACATTAGAAGGAGGGAGCTGCGAGTTACGGATGAAGAGAGATTCAAGGATGATCCATTACGTGTTCTCAGGGCAATGCAATTTATCGGACGTTACACATTGAGTGTTAATCAAGAGACTGCCAGAATTATTACTGAGACATTACCTGGATTGAAACATATCTCAAAAGAGAGATTCGGCGAAGAGTGGGATAAGCTCCTCATGAAGTCTGAACAACCTTCATACGGATTGATTGCTGGTATGGTGCTGGGTGTTTTTAATGAGGCATATCCTGAGTTTGTAAAATTAGCGGAGACATTGCAAGAGTTTGAGTGGCATCCAGAAGGGGATGTGTGGATTCATACATTAATGGTGGTTGATGCAGCAGCAAGAATCGCAAGACGAGAGAATCTTAACGAGGAGGATGCAAGGGTTGTTATGTATACAATGCTTTGTCACGATCTTGGTAAGGGGCCTACGACCAAATTTGATCCAGAGAAGGGACGCATTAGGTCGGTAGGGCACGATAAGGCGGGGATTGATCTTACAGAAAACTTTTTGAATAGGATAGGAGCAAGTAATGATGTCAAAGCAAAGGTTAAGGCGCTTGTTGGAGACCACCTGGCTCCAGGCCTCATGCATATAGAGTTTGTACTTAAAAATCAGGACGGTAAAAAAGATCCTAAAGGAGCGCTTCGAAAACTTGCAAAAAGAATTTACCCTGCAACCATGAAACTTTTAGCCATAGTGGGAGAGGCAGATCACATGGGCAGAGGTCCTTTTGTATATAAGGTTGAGACAGGAGAGCCTGCGAGTGAAAAAGATGTGATAGATTTTACACAAGGACAATTGAGCATCGAAACAGCGAAAGATATTAATAACGTATTTAAATTTGCCATGCCGGAAGATTATCCTGCAGCTAAATGGTTTCTTGGTTTGGCACGTGAACTTAAGGTTGAAGAAAGTAAGCCAGAAAATATTATTTCTGGTAAGATGCTTGAACGAGTTGGGTATATTGGCGGTAAGGGTGCGACTAGGAATATTGGCATAATATTGGGAGAAATAATTCAAATTGCCAATGATCTACGTGACGAAATGCAAGATAGGTATAGTTCTTCAGACAAGATTTTTGCGGAGCTAGTTGACTGGTACGAAGAACCTTATCCACATCCTGCAATGATAAGTGACCCAGCTAAAGCAAGAGATAGATTGAAAAAAATACTTGATGGACATCGAAGCGGTGTCATTGCTTGAATTTATTAATTAATGATGTTATACTACTAGCTATGGTAAACCGCATGAGACACACAAGGGCACATACGGCCAACAGGAGGTCGCATCACGCCCTCAAGGCTCCCAATCTTTCAACTTGTCCTAAATGCCAGGCTCCATATTTGAGACATAGAGCATGTCCAAATTGTGGTACCTACAAGGGTATTGTGGTTATTGATACAACCTCAAAGATTGTAAAAAAGAGCGCAAAAAGTAAGGCTGAATAGTCTTGCTTTTTTTGAATTTTAAAATATATGGCCAATAGACATTTATCACGAAGTATTGTTCTACAAACTCTCTTCGAGTGGGACTTTACAGGTAAAGAAGTTGCTAAACTTAGCGATATTCTAAAAAGAAATATCGAAGAGTTTGGCCCAGGACTAACCGATTCCTCATTTATGGAGAACCTTCTTGAAACTGTGGTAAATAAGCTAGAAACAGTTGATGGAATCATAGTCAAATCAGCTCCAGATTGGCCACTTGATAGAATTTCAACCGTAGACCGTAATGTACTTAGGATTGGACTCGCTGAACTACTTTTTGGTGATAAAAAAGAAGTACCATCTAGAGTAGCAATCAACGAAGCGATTGAACTCGCAAAAACTTTCGGCGGAGAAAATAGTGGAAAGTTTGTAAATGGCGTTCTTGGTACTGTGTACAAAGAACTGGGAGAACCGGAAAATGAGATCGTGCCACCCAAAAGAAAAGGTAAAGAACCGATAGATTTATCCAAACTACCGATCGAAAAATTGGGGGGGGCTGTGGTGTACGCCAAGGAGGGTAACACAATATATTTAGCATTCGTTCATGATGTCTTTGGATTCTGGACCTTAGCTAAGGGTAAAATAGATGCTTCCACGCCCGAAGAGGAAGGTGTGGCGGGAAAGATTTTAGAAGAGATTGGGATTAAGGTTAAAGTTGGCGAAAACATCGGTCGTAATGAGTATGTTGCATCCGACCCAGAAAAGGGCAAAATTAGAAAGCAAGTTTCCTATTTTATCGCAGAGGCACAAAAAGAAGACTTGAAGTTGAAAGAGACTGGCGGGCTCGATGATGCAAAATGGTTTGAGATTGACGATATTGTTGATCTTAAAATGTACAATGATATTGTACCTATTATCACTAAGTCTATAGAAATAATTACTTCTGGCAACTAACGATAGAATTTGATGGACGTATCAAAGTTTGAAAAGAAAATTAATGTAAAATTTAAAGATCAGGCACTATTGCAACAGGCCTTTGTTCATCGTTCCTATATTAACGAAAACAAAAATTTTAAGCTCACACACAATGAGCGTTTAGAATTCCTTGGTGATGCGGTGCTTGAGCTGGTCGTGACGGAACATTTATTCAAGAAATATCCAGATAAGTCTGAGGGAAATTTAACAAGCTATAGATCAGCCCTAGTTAATGCAATTACACTTTCAAAGGTTGCGGCAGAATTGGAGATGGGGGAATATTTATTGCTGTCAAAAGGCGAGGCTAAGGATTCGGGTAGGGCCCGACAATACATTTTGGCAAATACTTTCGAAGCATTTGTGGGCGCATTATACTTAGATCAGGGATACGAGGAATCAAAGAAATTTATTGTGCAAAATCTTTTAGATAAGGAAGAAAATGAAATTGTTTCAAAAAATTTATGGCGAGATTCGAAAAGCTTGCTACAGGAAAAGGCTCAGGAGTATATAAATATTACACCAGCATATAAATTGTTGTCTGACGTTGGTCCAGACCACAATAAGATTTTTACTGTCGGTATTTTCTTTGAAAATGATCTTATCGCAGAGGGTAAAGGTCACTCAAAACAAGAAGGAGAGCAAGAGGCTGCGAGGAGGGCCTTGGAAATTAAACATTGGTTATAGTTGTGTATAACTCTTCTTGACTAAAAATCTCCCATGCTATCATGTAGCAGTGGATAATATCATTATATTTTTGGCAGTATTTGTGGTTGCTTTCTTTACTATTTCTTCAGTGAGTAATCAAAGTAAAATTCAGTCTTATAATAAGACCTCAGAGTTTAATTCTATTGGGCAACTTGTCGCTGAAACAAATGATCAATCAGCGACAGTGCTTTCGAGTTTGTACAGAATTGGCGATGTCATTAAAATGGACGTCACCAAAAGTATAAAGATTAAATCGATTAACGAAACTGACAATGATAAAATTACCAATACAGGGGTTGTGCCCAGGAAGATAGATATCTACTTAGTATTTTCTGATCCGAAACTTAAAAAGGATGGCAATATGTGGCGTATATATGTAACAGCTGACGTTAAGACTGTTGATAGTACTGGAAAGAGGACCAAATTTTTAAACGGCTCGTCGATTCAAGAAATTAACAACAAATATAGTTACGAGCTTGATTCTGGGGCGTTTGTTTTCAATTTAAACACAGCTAATGACATACCTCATGGGCAGTACATGTCAACCTTTACAATTCATGATCTTTTTTCTGGTAGAAAAGATCAGAAAACTGTTTCTTTTAAGATATAAGAATAAATCCCCGAGCTTCGTTTTGAGGTGCGGGGATGAAACATTAGATGTGACAAGCCTTTTTCTTTTTGTGACGTTTCAATTTAAGTGGTGAACGTCTTTGGCACCCATCAAGTCTATCGATAATCTTTTTGAGCTTGGCTTTTTCAAATTTGCCAATTTGACTGTTATCATTTGATAGTTCTAGGTATTTCTCTCGATCTTGCTGATGCTCACTTGCGATTAGTGTGTAGTCTTGGGCCTTTAAGTTTGGGTTACCCATATAAATCTTGAGTGGGTGAGCATCCTTCGGCTTGTAGGTTTTTAAAATTCGCGCAAGCCAGTTTTTACTTAGATTTTCTCCAGGGCATTTACGATCTGCAAAATCTCGGTGGAAGGCGATGATAAGGTCTGGGTAATTATACAACAAGCTCACCAGAGCTCTAATCTGCGGAGGTTTTGGCATGTCGATGTCGAAGTTACCGGCCAAGCAGATTGAGAATACGCTGAAATTGTAGGCCAATTGTGCTGCTGTTTTTTCACCGTACACCCTGAACCAAGTGACAGTTCCGTCAACATCAATTAATATATTATATCCGCCCCATTTTCCGAGAAATGACAGCTCATTGAACCTGCTGTGGTGAAAATTGTTAACCGATTCAAGTTGATGACTGTTGTTCGATGCGCGAATTTCAGTGTGGTGAATTGCCACATAAACAATATATTTGGCGAATGGACCACGCATATTAGAGATGTCGAAAGATTGGTTTTTTGTTGACGCCCCAACCGGAAAGACAAAACCAAAGAGTACGGCCAGGATCAGAAGTATCATAATCCAGTATTTAGACTTCATCAAAGTTCCCTCCTTTTGACTGATTTTTTAAATAACAAGAGCTAGCCATATCATATAGTACAAACTTATATAATATTTGTCAATTAGTTAAAATTATCTCTCCAATGATATAATAGAATATATATGATTCTAACAATTAAATTGTCTGGAGAGGGTTTGTCTGGTGATGGCAATAAATTTGGGCACAGTCGATTGCATATGATATCAGACCAGATTAGAATTTTACTTGATCAGGGTCATCAGATAGGTATTGTTATCGGTGGGGGAAATATTTTCAGAGGGAAAGATTTGTCTGGAAATCTTGGAGTTGAAAGAACAACTGCAGACTACATTGGAATGCTCGCAACTGTACAAAATGCTCTAGTTCTAAGGGACTACTTTGAGAGTCGAGAAATTGAGTCGAGAGTTCTTTCGGCGGTTTCGATGCCTCAGATATGTGAATCTTTTATTCCAAAGAGGGCTAACAGGCATCTTGAAAAAGGACGAGTAGTAATCTTTGCGGCTGGTCTCGGTGCGCCATATTTTACTACCGATACTTGCGCTGTTCAAAGGTCACTTGAAATTGGAGCAAAAATTTTGATCATGGCAAAAAATGGTGTTGAAGGTATTTATACTGCTGACCCCAAAAAGGATCTGAGCGCTAGGTTTATCAAAGACATAACCTGTACTGAAATTCTAGAGCAGGGATTGGCGGTGGCGGATGCCGCAGCAATTGGGCTCGCGAAAGAAAATAAACTTCATATTAAAATAGTTTCTGTCGAAAAAATCAGTGAGGCATTGTTACTGGAAGTCGGATCTTCAATAATTCCTAGGTAGGAAAATCATGTCAAAGAAAATCATTGGTGTCATTGGAACGATTTCAAGTGGTAAGGATACTGTGGCTGAATATATATGTCTGACTCGAAAAATTAAAAACTTTTCCTTTTCAGATGAAATACGCCAAGAGGCCACGGCGCGCGGTCTAAGTAATGCGAGAGCAAATCTTTTTAATCTAGCAAATGAACTTCGATCAAATTACGGACCAGATGAGTTGGCTCGGCGTGTGGTAAACAGAATTAGAGAAGATCTGGCGATAGTCACATCAATTCGGTATCCGGGGGAATTACAATTCATGCGTGAAAATTCTGATTTTACACTCATTTCAGTTGATGCGCCAATTGAACTACGATTTCAGAGGTCGAGAGAAAGGGGGAGACTGGGCGATGGCAACACATTTGAGCAATTTAAATCGGCGGAAGATAACGAATTGAGAGGCGGAGATCCTAATCTGCAGTTTATTAGAGTCATGCGTGCGGCAGATTATTTTATCATCAACGATGGAACGCTAGAAAAATTACACAATAGGGTAGATGAAATCGTTAGAGCGATTCTATTAATAGTAAGTTAGGGGAAGTGGTTATTTCAAGATATTTAGAATGTCGCACAATATATCTTTTGCGACATATATAATCCTTTTAGTAGATTAACCTCTGTGGTCTGTGGAGTGTCCTACTGGACAAAGTGAAGCACCCAATTTAGAAGAAATACGATAGGGGTTTTGATGTAATCATACCAAACGTGCTCTAGAAATGACCAAACATAAGAAAAGTTACCCTGAGTTGTGTCGGAATTTGCTAATCCCCTAAGATCAATTTTGAAGTAGCTTAAAATTAATATTCCAGCCAAAACGAGAATAATAACCCTGATAAATCCTTTATTACTTTGCATGCGTTAATTATATAATATTTTCGAAGTTATAGATATAGTAAAGGATTCAAGTAGCCATTGAAAGGTCCTAACGGTATAGTATAGGTTCCGCAACCTTTCACTTTGCTCTTTAAATTACCGATCTTAATTGCCTGAGTTGCCGCGACAGTAAAGTGTAGATGTGGACCGATTGCGTAACCACTTCTTCCTGTATAACCAATTAGCTCTCCCCTGTCGACTCTTTGGCCTTGATAGACTTTACTCAGTGATAAGTGTCCATATATAGTTGCAAGGCCATTTTCATGATCAATCATAATCCATTTACCATATGAGGCACCGTAACAAATCGGATCCGTATCTCCTGTTCCCAAAACGATACCTGCGGCTGAGGCCCTTAATGCAGTTCCAATACTAGCACGTAAATCAATTCCATTATGACCTCTCCCGTTATAAATTGGTTGTGTTTTTGAAAATTCAGTAAGCCCAAAATATTGAGTGATGTAGGTAGAGTCAAGTGGCCATGATAAAACTTTTGTACCAGATACAGGAATTTTACTTTGATCTAGAGTAATTTTAAGTTCTGATTCATATTGTAATAACTCACTCCCTACAGCTGCTTTTCTTATTTCGCTTTCGGCCAGTAGTTTTTTGAAGTTTGACTCCTTATTTTTTGTGTCGGTAATTAGTTTATTTTTAGTTTGGATTGTTTGTAGAGCAATTTTTCGTTGATCGGCCAACTGTCCTTTTAATTTTGCCGTGACCGTTCTTTCTGTTTCAAGTTTTATCTTATTGTCTTGAAGTTCTTTTTTTAGAAATTTCAGATTTTGTATATGCTCGGCAGTTTCATTCTGGAGAGTTTCAAGTTCTGAAATTTGACTCCAGATTGTCGACAGGTTGGCACCTGACAAAATCGTCTCTAATAGTGAGTATTTTTCAGCTTCATTAATCAGTCTAAGCGACTCAGAAATCCCAGCCTGGCCACTGTCGATGCCTGCGTTTTTATCTACAATATTAGACTCTATACTAGTAATATTTAGAGAAGTTACATCAATTTTTTTTATGGTAAGTTTAATGTCTACGTCAAGTCTCTTTTTGATCGCATCAGCCTGTTTAAGTTCGGTATTTAGTGTCTGGCCAGTGATTTGAGTGTTTTTAACTTCTTTATCTAAACGGTTAATTTCAGCCTCGATATTTTTTATTTCGTCGTTTTTGCTAGAAATCTTGGCCTTAAGATCATCTACTGATTGTGCATGTACCGGTAAATTTTGGTTCCAAAGTTGAGTAAAAACTCCTAATAATATTAGTAATCTAATTAAAATTTTATAAAACACATAATTATTATTTATTCACAGCAAACTTGAGCCGCTCCATTGTTTCATATTTACCGAGGATCGCAGCTAGGGTAAAGGGATCTGGAGATTTTACAGCTCCAGATAATGCCACACGCATTGGCCACAATACATTTCCTCTGCCCTTCTCTGTTGCAAAGTCCCAGATTCTTGTTTTGATCAACTCTGCCGTAAAATCGTTGTCATTTAAATTCTCAATCATAGAAAGCAGTTCTGGGATAAATTCTGTCGTCTTTAGAAGAGATTTTTCGTATTTGGGTTTTTTAAAGAAATAATCTAGGTCTCCAGAAATTGCCATGTCATCTATATCAGAAAAAATAGCGATTCTATCGCGAATAATCGGTAGTAATCTAACAAGCATTTCTGTTGAAAAACCAGGCAAGTTTTTAATAGATATTGGTAGAAATTTTAGTACATATTTAAGTAGTTTATCGTTATCTAAAAGTTTAATATATTCCTTGTTCATCCATGTTAATTTTTGTACATCAAAAACAGCACCGTTTTTGTGGACTTTCTCTAAAGTAAATTCGTTAATTAGCTCCTCTAGGGACAGTATTTCACGCTCGTCACCAGGATTCCAACCTATTAAAGAAAGAAAATTAACCAGGGCTTCAGGCAAAAATCCCTGGAACAAATAATCGGATACCGCAGTTGCTCCGTGTCTCTTTGATAATTTTGTTTTGTCGGGCGCTAAAATGAGTGGTATGTGTGCATAGAATGGCCTTGGTGCGCCCAAAGCTTCCTGAATTAATATTTGTCGAGGTGTGTTCGTAATATGATCTTGGCCTCTTATTACATGCGTTATCCCCATTTCGAAATCGTCGACAACGACAGTTAGATGGTAAAGAGCGTGATCAAGATCTTTTGCAATTACGAAGTCCCCTAGATCTGTCGTGTCATTTTCAATATCACCCAAAATAAGATCGTTAAATTTAAATTTAATATTGGGGTTTTTGAATCTTATCACCTGACTTCTTTCACCAGCCTCTTTAGGTGCTTCGTTTGAAATATAGGCCTTACCACTTTCAATTAGTTTTAAAATATATTTTTTATAAACCTCTACCCTATCTGACTGACGTATGGGGTTCTCTATCTTTATACCCAAGAAGAAATCCATAGATTGAATAATGTTGTCTTCGTATTCTTGTTTCCATTTTTCCCTATTAGTGTCTTCGAGTCGAAATTTCATCTCCCCATTATTTTTTTTAGCAAAGTAAAAGTTAAAAAGTGCAGTACGCAGACTACCCACGTGTAAAAGGCCTGTCGGAGATGGCGGAAATCGTGTTACAATGTTCTTAGTTGAATTATTCATGCTGTAGTCCAATGGCAATTAACTCCTTGGCTATTTTATATGAAGCATCCTTATAAGAAAAGGCCAGTGCCTTTTCTTTCATTACATCTAAGGTTTCTGGTGATGACATAAGTCTTTCAATTTCAGACAATAAAATTGTTCCTGATAAATTTTTCTCTTCGATGACAATTGCCGCACCAGACCTTGCATAGGCGAATGCATTGCTTCGTTGGTCGTGACTAATTTCTTCCGGAATTGGTATAACAATACTTGGTATACCCCATGCAGCGAGTTCAAATACAGTAGATCCAGCCCTAGTAATTGCCAAATTTGCTACTCCTCCAATCATCCTTAGGGCTGTTTCATTCAAATAGGCAAAAACCTTATATCTATTTTTATTTTTGTTGGACTCGAGAAGGAATTTAGACCTCCTCTGCGATTCTAGAAAGTTTGCCTTACCAGTTTGGTGAATAATCTGGTATTTTTCAACTAAATTTGGGGCAATATCTAGAAGTACATCGTTAATATTTAAAGCTCCTTGAGACCCACCAGTGACAAAAATAATTGGAACATCTCGTTCTAATTCAAGAAATTCATGCGCTCCGTGAGTTATAGGAGACAGAATCTCTCTGCGAAGTGGATTTCCAGTTAAGGCAACCTTGTCTTTTGGAAAGAAACTAGCTGCTTCTGGATAAGAAACCCCAACCTTTACCGCAAATTTAGATGCCCACATATTTACTCTACCTGGCCTAGAGTCTGATTCGTGAATGATTACAGGTATCCTCAAAATTCTGGCTGCTAAAAGTGCTGGGAAGCTTGAATAACCACCTTTTCCAAAAATAACGTCTGGATATATGACGTAAAGTTTGGTGATTGCACTTAATACCCCACTAATTGTTTTAAAAACATCAATTAAATTTTTGAATGAAAAATACCTACGTATCTTACCGGCAGGTATCTCAGTATAAGAAATATTATTTTCAAAAAGAAGCCTCTTATCATAAGGATGGTCTGCCATATATAATAATTCTATCCCCACCAGTTTTTCAGACTCAGCTATTTCGCGAATAGCTTGTGCCACTGCAATTATTGGATAGAAATGACCTCCTGTACCGCCACCGGTAAATAAAATTTTCATGTTTTTTTTAAATTTGAAAACTTAGATATGTTTAACAGTAATCCAACTTCAGCAAGAGCAAACAATAGAGCCGTGCCTCCATGACTAATAAAAAGCAAGGGTACCCCAGTCAACGGCAAAACACCAAGCATCGCACCAATATTAATGAAAGACTGTGATGATATTAGTATAACAATTCCTAGGGCCAAGAGTCTACTGAATTGGTCTGGCGATCTACTACTTAGTCGTAATCCGCGAAGTGTAAAACCTAGAAATAAAAAGATGATTGTAGTGCTGCCAACAAAACCGAATTCTTCAGCCGACACAGCAAAAATCGCATCACCAAGTGGTTCGGGTAGAAAGTTAAATTTTTGAATACTTTGACCAAATCCTCGACCCAATATCTGACCTGAACCAATTGCAATTAACGCCTGTCGTATTTGATATCCTGCACCTAGTGGATCAGATTGAGGATCTAAAAATGTTGTAATCCGTGCCATCGCATATGGTTTTGTATAAATAATATAGCCTATTCCTAAAGCGATAACCAAAAGTAGCAATAATAGATGCTTTGCTTTTCCGCCAGCAACAAAGAACATAGAAATTCCAGCTAGCAAAATACATAATAATGTTCCAGTATCTGGTTGGTTTAATAAAATAATAGATGGAATTGCTAAGATAAACATGGCTGGTAAAAAGCCGTCTTTAAGGTTTGAAACTCTATCATTTTTGGACGCGAGCCAACTTGCGAAGTAGACAACGAAGCCAAATTTTAAAAACTCAGACGGTTGAATAGAAACAAAACCTAAATCAATCCATCGGCGTGCACCCAAGGTTGAGATACCTATTTGGGGTATAAAGACAAGCAGCGTTGATAAAATTGAAAATATAAATAAATAAACTGACCACTTTTGCCAATGCTTATAGTAAATCCCAGAAACTAAATATAGTGCTCCTGCGCCAAACAATAACCCAATTACAACCTGTTTGAGTACAATAAAAATATAGTTGTTCACCCCGTCCGCAAAAATACCCAGTGCGGCCGAGGAAAAAATGAATAAACCGCTTAAAACAAGAATCAACACAATTGAAAAGAATAACTTGTCGTAACTCTTTGGACGCATACGCTATTATATTACCATACGTTTAAGATTATTGAGTATTTCTAAGTAAAGATTTTTTACTTTTGATTCGGTTTTTTGCCCTAACGATGCAAAGTGAGACAACCCAGGCGACGAATTTAACTCAATAAATTTATGATTATTGATAGGCTGTGTAATATCATCCTGAGTTATAAGATCTACACCCGCAAATCTAAGCCCCATAGATTTGGTAAGCTCAACGGATTTCAAAATGTAACTATTGTGAATTGAATCTGTTACCTCAACTACGTCCCCGCCCGTGGATAAGTTTGCGTTATCGAGCAAGATAATCTCTACATCTTTTTCGGGAGTATTATTTGAACGGATTTTATAAAAATGTTTGAGTCTATCTTTTATCCTCTCGTCGTCAGTATTTATCGATACGTGTCTTCCGGTTTTAACCAGTGACTTCAGTTTTAAATTCAGCAATTCGGAAATTGAGAGTTTGCCATCACCTATGATAGAAAGAGGTTTCCTACGATAGGCCATCTCTGCCTTGTTGTCAAAAATCACAATCCTATAATCATCACCGGGCACAAATTCCTCAATCAAAATTATGTGATGTTTTTTGAACAAACGCTTAGTCACCCTCAGGAACTGCTTAATTGAGTAAACTTTATAAACATCCTCGCCCTGACTTTTATTATTTGGTTTTACTATTAGCGGGAATCCTAATTCTGAAGCAAATTTTATGGCCCCTTCGCTGTTATTAGTTGAATTATTTACATTACACCAATATTCAGAGAAAAAAGTAGCGCCCCGGGGAATCTTAAACCCCATTTGTTTCATAAAAAATCGAGTATAGTCTTTATCTTTTGCAATTTCAGCGGCCCCAAAATTATTTATATCCAAACTTGTATTACGAAAATAGAATTTACGATTATCACCAAATGAAATCTGACCAACCAGATTATAATTTGGTTCAAGTAAAATTTTACATCCAGCCTCTTTTTCTAAACTCTTTAAAATTATTGAAGTCTTACTTATTTCCATACATATGTAAGGTTTCCTAAGATGGCAATAATCATCCCAACAGTAGCAAACATTATACCGAGAATCCAGAATCGCATTGTCACTTTATATGGTGGCCATCCAATTGCTTCGAAGTGGTGGTGTATTGGCGCGACCAGAAAAACTTTTCTCCCCCTAATTTTTTTTGAAGCCAATTGAATTATGTCAGATAATGATGCTGCCAATAGTGGAAATGCAATAATGGGTAAGACAGCAACCGAGTTGGATAAAAAAGCGACGACCGA
>JACQCV010000038.1 GCA_016201465.1 Candidatus Vogelbacteria bacterium
CCAGTAGCCCCCGCAGCTCCGGCTGCTCCTGTCGCTCCAGTTCAATAGAAAGAACTTTCTGTTGAGCTAAACAAAAACATCCCGAGTTAAATCGAGATGTTTTTGTTTGACCAATGAGCTTGGTTGATGTTTAATTAGTGAAATGAATAATCAATTCAAACTTAAGTCTGATTTTGTTCCGGCAGGTGACCAGCCAAACGCGATCGCTGGTCTCGCGTCTGGTATTAAAAGTGGGCTTAAACACCAAACACTTTTAGGAGTAACCGGATCTGGTAAGACTTTTACTGTTGCAAACGTTATCGCTAAAGTTCAGAAACCTACTTTAGTTATTGCCCATAATAAAACTCTTGCGGCCCAGCTCGCACAAGAATATAGAGAGTTTTTTCCGGACAGCGCCGTACACTATTTTGTTTCTTACTATGACTACTACCAACCGGAGGCCTACATGCCGATAACGGATACATATATTGAGAAAGATGCGCAAATTAATGAAGAAATTGACAGGCTAAGGCATGCTTCAACGCAAGCACTTCTTACTCAAAGAGATGTAATTATTGTTGCGTCTGTATCTTGTATCTACGGTTTAGGGAGTCCAGAAGATTATGAAAATGAAAATTTAAAGATCAAGGTGGGAGATTTTATAACTCGGCAGGATCTTTTTAAGAAACTAGTTTCTATTCATTTTGAAAGAACTAATGCAGATCTTACACCAGGAAGTTTTAGGTCTCTTGGTAACAATATCGAAATAATGCCGACTGGCGATAAGGCTTTGATCAGTATTAGTCTTGAGATTTCGACTGATAACAGAAGTAGAATTTCAAAAATTTTGAAATTAGATCCAGTCTCAATGACCTTACTTGCCGAACTAGAGTTTTTTTTCCTATTTCCTGCAAAACATTTTTTGACAAATAGTTCTAAAAAGAAGGCTGCCATTAAATCGATACGTATAGAGCTAGAGACAAGGCTTAAGGAGTTAAAGAAAGATGGAAAGGTTTTGGAGGCCGAAAGATTAAAGAGGCGCACGAGTTATGATTTGGCCATGATTAATGAAGTTGGCTATTGTAGTGGTATTGAAAACTACTCAAGGCATCTGTCACAAAGGCCAAAAGGGTCACCACCCGATACGCTGTTATCGTATTTTCCAAGATTTTTTAACCATCATAGATGAATCGCATGTAACTGTACCACAAATAGGTGGGATGTTTGCGGGTGATCAATCAAGAAAAAGTACATTGATTGAACACGGTTTTAGATTGCCCTCTGCTCTCGATAATAGGCCACTTACATTTGATGAATTTAATGAGCGGATTGGTCAGGTGGTGTATACTTCTGCAACACCATCTGATTACGAAATGGAACTCAGCAAACCACCAAGGGGAAAAATAGTTGAACAGATTATACGTCCTACTGGTTTGATAGATCCGGAGATTGTAATAAGACCGATCTTACCAAACGAAACATATAACGGCCAAATTAAAGATTTTATGGATGAGGTTAATAAGACCATAAAACAAGGATTTCGTGTTATTGCCACAACACTAACCAAAAAGATGGCCGAAGAGCTCTCAATCTATTTGAAAGAAAAGGGCATTAAATCAGAATATTTACATAGTGATATTAAGACGATAGAGCGAATCACAATTCTTTCGGATTTTCGTAAGGGTAAGTTTGATTGTATTGTGGGGGTCAATCTTTTGCGTGAGGGCTTGGACTTACCGGAAGTGGCACTCATTGGCATTTTAGATGCAGACAAGGAAGGATTTTTGCGGTCCGAAACTGCTTTGATTCAAACGATTGGCCGCGCTGCGCGAAATATTTTTGGACGAGTTATTTTATATGCGGACCATATCACCGGATCTATGAAATCAGCGATAAACGAAACTGAGAGGAGGCGAAAAATCCAAATTGAATTTAATAAAATTCACAACATAACGCCTAAAACAATTACAAAGGCAATACGCGATATTACTGAGGGGATTGAATCTAAACATCAAAAAACTGTTCGATCGTTACTTGATATGGACAGGTCGATGTTTGCGAAAAATCCTAAGGCACTTATAAGAGAGAAGGAGAGACAGATGAATGACGCAGTTAAAGTTCTCGATTTTGAAACTGCGGCAATCCTTCGTGATGAGATCAAAGAGTTGACTAAATAGGATGATCGTGGTAGTTTTCAAATCAGATAAGTTTTTTGTCATTGGAAGTTTATCTGCCTTAGGCAGGGAGGATTGTCATGAAATATTGTCCGATGTGCAAGAGCGATCTGGTCGATACGGACCTCGGAAGGAAGCGTTGTTCGAACTGCCCATATGTTTTCTGGAATACTCCAGCTCCAGTTGTTGCGATGCTCATTGAGCGCGGTCATGGAATTGTGTTGGTTCAGCGTGGAGTTGCTCCATTTAAGGGTGGATGGTGCTTGCCATGCGGATACATTGATCCATGTGAGACGCCAGAACAGGCGGCAATCAGAGAGGTCAAGGAAGAGACAGGGCTCGATGTTGAGATCATAAGATTGCTCGAGGTGTGTGATCCACATCCAGAAAAGAATCAGATTATTCTGTTTTATCTTTGTAGAGAAGTTGGTGGTATTCTTAGGGGTGGGGATGACAGTTTGGATGCACAGATTTATACAAAGGCGAATATGCCACAGGTTTGCTTCAGTGCCCATCAGGATATCATTGATGAGTGGCTGGGAATTTATCGAGAGTAGAACTTTTATTGTTCATTAAGAAAAGGAGAGACGAAAAATGAATTTTTTTAGCAAGTTGATTCAGGATATTCGTGCCAACAGAGCCCTTGGGGTAGAGAGGTCGAAGAAAAAAGAAATTCAAAAAGGACAGAGGAAGGAATCAATCAAGAACGCTCACGAGAAGGGGATTTTGGCTCTATTGGAATACTTGACGGCTGAGTTGAAGCATAAGTTTGTTGATCAGACCGCTATGCTTAGTTTTTCAGATTTCGATAGGTATACCCATAAAAGTATTCTCGCCTATATAACCTGGGATATTAAACTGGGACCGGATGATCACTTCTTTGACACCAGACTACCAACATTTACAGCTAAAGAAGTTACACTTGAGATAAACAAAGATAGCATTGTAATTTCTAAGCATCTGAATGGATGGATTGGGATCAGTGGAAACGTAATAAGGAAGCCTAGTGTTACGATCTCGACGAGTTCTAAGATTGAGGACATCGAAACAGAAGTTAGAGATGCTTTGGCCACATGTGAGCCAAAGATGCTACATGAGCACGCCCTCGGTTATCGCTACGAAAGTGATTCAGAAATGTCCACAAGGAAATTGATCCTCGAAAATTTTCTTTCTCCGAGCTACATCAAGAAGTCTCTTTCTTGGAGTTGAGTTTGAGTGCCCCACATTTTTGTGGGGATTTTTTACATAACCTCAGGACTTTCATTGGGGTTTATCAAGAGTCTTCGTTTGCGTGATTCGTATAAGCTTCTGTATAGGGTATTAAAAATGTAAGCACCCAATCTGAGTCCCTGCTCAATTCTATATTGATTTTTGATATCTTGATTCCACGTTGTGTCTAAGACATCAAAAAAGTCTTTCGAATGTTTTATATCTAGTTCTTCATGCAGATTATAATGTATCATCTGTTCTTTTGTTAACCAGCCACGATCGGTAATGGTACTTCCAATCCAAAAAGATATATCAACGAACATTCTTTCTATAATGCCCATAGCTCCACATCCAACTAGATAGTGATCTAAGGTACAAGCTGCGATAAGGTTTTCATTGAAAGATCTGATCTCTGGCCACAAGGCTCTTGTTTGCATATCTTTTTCTTGCACATTTCCCAATCTAGACAGAAGGGTTTTAAAAGTATTTCCATGCATTTTAGAAATATCTCCTTCGCCGTGTTCTTCCCACACATTTCTTAGTATTTCTAGTCTTAACTTTGGTTCTGGTATTTTTGCCGCCAATACTGCCATTGGCCTGGAGAAAAATATTACTGCCCAATAAAATTGGATTTGTGTTTCAATAAAATCTTCTTTGCTAAATTCTCCATTTTTTAATGCCACAAAGTATGGGTTTTGGTGATAGTTGGTCTCCTTTAGAATTATTTGAACTAATGTATCTGTCATATAAATATTTATGTACGTGTTCCCACGTTTATTTTTGAATAAAACAAACTCTTATCTTTCGTAAGTAAACTATCTTCTAAATCTTTGTCAAAATTAAATTCTGGTTTAAAAAATTTGTAATAATCTGAAGGATTATTTAACTGACGAAATAATATTGTAGTATCTGAGGCCACTTTGTTTTTTAATAAATCTGCCAGTTTAGTTATTTCCGTGTCGGACATCCAATCAAAAATATTTGAAAGGCTTATGAGGTCGAATTGCCCAAGATTGTCTACGTTTTGCAGCGGAGCGTTTATAAATTCGAAATCAAGATTCGAAGGAATATTAGATAGATACATAGGCAGACAATTTTTTCTGTCTACATAATTTCCGAGAAAAATATGATGCAAAAAGTAGTTATCTTTGGCCAGCGTATTTTTTAGACCATTTTCTAGTACTTTTTGAAAATATTCTGGGTAAGATCCAGGGACCGCATGTTGTGTGGCGTCTTTACCAAACATTGTGTTTAAAAGAGGATCACTAAAAAATAGTTTAAAAGCCGTTGACCAATATTTGTTTGAGACGAGTTCTTTTACAAACTGTTCATTAGGTATATGTCCATCAAAAAAAGTTATGAATTGGGATTTAGGCATTACCAAATCAAAAAGAAGTTCTCTCAGTCCTTTGAAGAGTGATTCAAAGTTGCCGCAGTTATTGAGACCACTTTGGCTGTCTGTATCTATATTAAAAATATCTTTAAAATCTGGACCGTTGGTCTTGAGCGCTGATATTTTTCTTTTAATTAAATCCAACTGTGCTTGGTTTGGATCTACAAGAGTAATTTCAACATCAGGGAAAGTAGATTTGAGACTAAATGCCGTGCAGCCTCCAGAGGCAACCAAAAGTACTTTTTTGGCGTTGATATTCTTAGTTAAATTGATTTCTATGGCTGGATCTTCCCTTACTACAGCGAACTGTATTTTATTATTTACCATTTGTAAATTTTATCATGGATGGTCTGGGGATCATCATTGACAGACATGGTATACTGTGCTAGTATGCAGGCAGATACAAAAGGAGGTCAAACGATGATAACTTTCTCTCTGCTTCCAAGCAATAAACTTGTTGTTTACCAACAATCATTAGAGGATCTAGAAAAGGAATTTTCGTATCCTCTGAGCGGTGGTCGTTCTTTTAAAATAAGTCACGGGTCTGATTATAAAGCCTTTTTTGATCAGATGGGCGAGGCGCAATTTATTTTGGCACACGACGGTAATGATCTTGTTGCTGTCATGACTGCTACATACAAAGACATAATGATCGGAGGAGAGGTTAGGAAGGCGTTGTATCTCGCAGATCTAAAGGTGCGATCTTCTCATCGAGGGAAAATATTGGGACTGCGAATGTACTGGCGAAGTTTTCTTTATGGCTTGATGCGTAAGGAGTTCTGGCGATCTGATCTGATCTATTTTGTTACTATGCAGGGTGAGCGAGGAGACTTTGCCAGTCATTCTCCTAAGTTCTCCCCAGTTAGTCTCTTTAGTTCTCTCGCAGAATTCTCAATTTTCTTTGCTGATCCATTGAGAGTGGCCTCGATAACAGAGCTATCAGTCGCAGAGAGAGTTGACAAATCTTCTGTACTTGGGCTTTCGCCAGTAACTGCTATGGCCTTAACAGTGGATCTTAAAGGCAAGAAGGATCTGTTGGTCGATGGAGAGATTTTGCCGATGCGACTGACTCATCTGAATTCTCTTGATCTCTGGGGTCAGGATTATCTGAAGCTTTTGGTGGATACAGGAAGAAAAATATCTTCAAGTCATGCTCAATTATGTTTCGCCGTCGACAAAAGAAGAGGCGATCTTCTTAAGCACCTAGCGATCAATGGCATTAAACCTTCTGGTTCCGCTTTGATTCATGGACTGTCCCTCAATCGAAGTATAAGAAACAGTACATTTTGTACTGTCGGAACCTTTCAGATCTAAGGTAAACTACTTTCGTCCAAGGCACTGCTAACCACGGTGCCTTTTTTATTTGCACACAAAAAAGTTTTGTTGTATAGTCTTGAAATGCACAAAGAGCATAAATATGAAAAGAGCGATAAGATAATTGTTAAAGGGGCAAGAACTCATAATCTTAAAAATATTACTGTTGAGATGCCGCGTGACAAGATGGTTGTTTTTACTGGCCTTTCTGGTTCGGGGAAATCTTCTCTCGCTTTTGATACTATTTTTGCCGAGGGCCAGAGGAGATATATTGAGTCTCTTTCTTCGTACGCGCGACAGTTTTTGCGTCAATTTCAGAAGCCGGATG
>JACQCV010000042.1 GCA_016201465.1 Candidatus Vogelbacteria bacterium
CCATCTCGTAATTCAAAAGCTTCATGGCTACCTGTACTGGCTCCAGACGGAACGGCAAATGATCCCATTTCACCACCAGCAATGACAGCCACCTCTAGGGTTGGATTGCCCCTTGAATCAAATATTTCTCGAGCTATAATTTTTTCAATTTTCTTCATTTTTTTGTAATTAGAAGCATGATATCGGAAACGTTTGCGCCAGTGGGTCCAGTTATGATCATACCGTCTCCCAACATTTCAAAAAAATTGTAAGCATCAAATCTGGACACAAAATCTGATAAATCTAGTTTTGATCCTTGGAGTTTTTGTAGAACAACATTATCAATAATTGCACCGGCTGCATTACTGTTATCCAGACCATCTGATGCAAGAGAAATAAAAACCGAATTCTTTGTAAATTTACCAATTGCCTTCATGCCCAAATACAAATTTCTACCCCCCGAACCTCCCGGCTTATCTATTTTCATAGTTGGCTCTCCAGCGCCGAGTAATGTAGTATTCTGAGATTCCTCAGAAGTAAAGCTTCTTATGACTTCATTTTGAGATTCGTATAATTCATATGAAAGCACTTTTGTTGTAAAACCAAGATCACAAGACCTCTTTTTCATTGCATCGACAGCTGTCTTGTTTGAGACAAGAGCCATGTTATGAACTTTTTCAAAATATTTATCTTCCTTGGGTGTTTCGACTAGATTAAATGAACCAAGATTATATTTTGATATTATGGTTTCAGCATCCAAAACGGAAGTAACATCTTTGTAAGTGGGCCCAGACGCAACGTCAGCGTAATTATCACCAGGTACATCAGAAAATATTAAAGATATGACGGTAGACGGATATAATAACTTTGCTAGTTTACCACCTTTTAACTCAGAGATGTGCTTACGGACGGTGTTTAACTCGGAAATTGAAATGCCACTTTTTATCGATGCTTCGTAAAGTTTCGTTCCTTGTTCACATTCTGCAAGCGGATAACACAGAAGTGCTGAACCTCCGCCAGACACAATAACGATAACCAAATCTTCTTCGGTCGAAGCAATGGCAATATCATTAATCTTCTTCCCAACTTCAACGTTACCAGGCGATGGTCGAGGGTGCGTACCTTTGTATGTGTCTATAAATTCACAAGTCTTATTTTCTAACCCTATAACCACTCCTTCATTAATCTTGGATCCCAAAATCTTTTCAAGGGCCACTGCCGCGTCGCATGACGCTTTACCAAATCCTAGAACCTTTATCTTCATGAATTTATTGAGGTCAAATACCTCCTCCTTAACGTGAAGCATACCGTCTTCCACACGAATTGAATTCGAAATTACAGATTCTGTACTAATCGCATCCAAACCTGAATTTACGATATCAAGTGCCGTTCTCCGGTTTGCGGAGGTTGCAAGTTCGCCATAATTCTTTATCCATTGTTTATTTGTCATGTTTATACTAGATTCTGCGGCTTCCCTTCTGAAAAGTTTAAAATGTTCTCAGCAGTAGTTTTGATAATTTCAACCTCTGCCTCTTTTGTATAAAAAGCAATGTGTGGGGTCATGATCACATTTGGCATATCGAGAAGCATATGGTCTTCAGCAATCATTCGAAAATCCTCAGGACGCATCTTTCCGTGAGTTAGTAAGTCAGCCTCTTCCTTCAGCGTCCTCTCACCTTCAATAACATCCAAGCCGACACCAGCAATATGCCCAGACTTCAGATTAATAACAAGTGCCTCGGTATCAATGATCTCTCCCCGTGCTGTATTTATTAGATATGCTCCAATTTTCATTAATAAAATATTGTCTTTATTAAGTAGGTGGTGTGTCATTTTGTTGTACGGAGTATGAATTGAAACAATATCAGAAATAGCCAAAAGGCCATTAAGATCTCTGTATTCAAATCCCATTTCCTTTGCAAAATTCAAATCTGGGAACGCATCTGAGGCAACGACAACCATTCCAAATCCCTTTGCAATCCTAATGACATTTTTACCAATCCTACCAGTCCCAATTACACCTAGAGTTTTACCATGGAGTTCAAATCCTCTCAGTCCATGAACATCATAACTTGTGCCGATACTCATCTGTCGGCTGGCTTCATAAATTTTTCTAGACAAATTTAACAAAAGGCCAAATGTAAATTCTGCAACGGTCGTAGCGCCATACCCAGGAACATTTGAAACAGTAATACTTTTTGATTTTGCATACTCGACGTCAATGTTATCGAAGCCAGTGGCACGAATAGTTATGTAC
This sequence comes from Candidatus Vogelbacteria bacterium, assembly GCA_016201465.1. Lineage (GTDB taxonomy): Bacteria > Patescibacteriota > Minisyncoccia > Phycocordibacterales > UBA12445 > JACQCV01. The sequence goes on from JACQCV010000042.1 coordinate 2,237, forward strand.
CTAAGACCAATCAATCGATCCAATATTTCTTTATTTACCTCAGAGTTAATGAATATCGAGGCAACATCACAACCAACAGCCCATGCGGTGTTTTCCTTGGATAATTTTTCCTTGTAAAATAGCAATTCGTGCCCTGGCAAGGCCGCCTTGAGAAGTTCTCGTTCACCGTCTCGCACCTCAAAAAATGCAATTTTCATTAAGTAATTATATATGAAATGCCTATAAATATGAAGTATCTTATGGTGGACCTACAGGGAGTCGAACCCTGACCTCGTCCATGCCATGGACGCATTCTACCGCTGAACTATAGGCCCGATTGATTATAGGAAATAATAGTATATATTAGAAAAAAAATCTAGCTTGTTTATTATTTATGTGCACCAAAAACATCTGGGGGTAGGGCCTCGGGCCATTTACCGGTTTCTCTAGTAACTGCTAATTTCCAAAGCAAATCTCCAACACGACCATTCCCATCTTTAAATGGATGTATTTTTTCGAACCTTGAATATAATTCTATTGGCGTTTCACCCTTTGTTACAAAATAATAAGCAAACTCGTTTAATCGCGCCGGTATTTCTTGATGAGGGGCGGCAGTAGAAAGATTTCTAAACGACGCCGGACCAGTTCTGTAGCCATATTTATTTTTATCACGCTCTATTTTTATTCCCCAATCCTCAATACATTCTATGACTTCTTCGATAGTTAAATTACTTAGTCTATTTGAGTCACCGGCAATGGATTTGGCATCACTATATGCTTCGGCAAATCCTTTGAGTTGTTCGTCCGACATAGCGTGCTGAAGAGTGCACTGTTTTGAAATGAGAAAAGTATCATCATCGTTTAAATTTTCTGGAACTTTTAATTCCCTGTCTTTAATTAGATTTCTAGATTTACTTTCCTCTACTTCTATTGATTCTCTCATTTTATAATTATCAAATTAAAACTTAACTTCCCCCAAATTTGTAATCTCCTTATGTTTATACTTAGATTTTTCTTCCTTATATGGACTATCGTCACGAATAATTCTGATTGTTTGAACATCCTCTTCATTCAAGCACTTTCGAATTGAATCCAGTTCGGTTGCTTTATCATCTATGTATATGATTGGTCTGCCTGTTTCAAGAACAAGCTTTTGAAGAATAGTTGGTTTGTCTCCTACAGTCGGAACTATATTTATACTCACCGGATTAAGACCAAGTAATTTAATCTTTTGCTCCTGATATGATTGATCGCCCACAGAGACAATCGAGAACGACCCTCCTTTTTTCTTCAAATTCGCTACTAAGTCTTCTGTGTCTGGATAAAGTTTTAAAGATCTTTCTAACCACTTCGAAAAAAGAACTTTCACTTTCACTTCGTCGATACTTTTCTTTAAGATTTTCTCAATCTCATCGACCAATTTATCAATATTAAATCCACCGCTCCTTTTGGTTGCTTTATATGCGACTTCTACTACGTCTCGAGGGATATTAAGCGTGATAAACAAATCAAAAATTCCCTCACGTCCTCCCTCAAAATACGCTAGAGTATTATCAAAATCCAATGCGACATGTTTGGGTTTGGATGATTCCATGACTAGTATTATAGATCGTTACCAGTATAAGACAAATTAAAGCTTTTATTAATCAAGGGGAAATCAGGCACAACGTTGCCAAATCCTACATCCCCAACAACTCCCCAGTTTACGAATGATGGATCCCGAGGTACAACCCGGCTAATTTTTCCTCCGGAGTCAGTGGTTATAAAATAAACTATATCCCCTCTCCAGCCCTCGACAATACTGACCGAAATAGAATCTTTTTTAAAATTAAAATTATCTGTACCAGAATGAATGGGCCCACTAGGTAAATGAGATAAAGCCTTCTGAATAATGGCCACTGATTTTATTACTTCCTTAATTCTGACAAAATATCGCGCCCGCACATCTCCCTTACTCTCTACAGCGATATCTGCGCTATTAAAAAGATCTTCATACGCAGCGTATGGATATTGCGCTCGAGCATCAATCGCGATTCCTACTGCCTTCGCAGAAACTCCAATGGCGCCACCCTTATTCGCGAGTTCACTTGAAAGAGTACCCGTGCCTTCTAACCGATCCAAAAGAGAAATACTATTTTTTGCGATATTAATAACCTCAGAAAAATCTTTTAATATTAAATCAAGATCCTTCGATAACCTTATCTTTTCATCTTCACTAATATCTTTGGAAACTCCACCAATAAGATTAACGCCTCTCAGAAATCTACTTTCTGTCAGCCTCTCATTGATCTGCATTACCATTTCTCGTAAACGCGCACCGTTGGCTCCCCCAAAATTAAAACCAGTATCGAGCATTATCGCACCGATATCGCCAAAATGGTTTGCAAGACGCTCCAACTCGGCGAAAATTGATCGTAAGTAATTAGCGCGGGCGGAGACCTGGACATCACTCAATTTTTCTAATGCTTGACAATAGGCAAGCGAGTGACTAAAGGAGCTATCGCCAGAAATTTTTTCTGACAATCGGAGTTTATTTTCCAGAGATAATGTTTCAAATAGTTTTTCGCTTCCCTTGTGCTTAAAGCCGAGCTTTGGCTCCAAAAGCATAATCTTTTCACCCATAACACTAAATCTAAAGTGACCAGGCTCGATTATACCGGCATGAATCGGTCCAACAGGAATTTCATAAATCCCCTCCTCGTCAATCTTTTCAAATTTATATGTACCATGAGCCTTTGGTGGTCTATTGTTCCAATCAAAATCTTTTTGCAAAGGAAAGAGATTCTCCGGCCAGTTCTCATGCAAGACAATCGATCTTGGATCTGGATTACCAACAGGTTTAAGTCCAAAAAAAGTTTTTATTCTTCTTTCATAATTTATCGCACTCCAAATTGTACTGGAAACTGATGGAAAATGACATGTACCAATTAATTTCAGGCATAGAGTCACAAAAGTGTTATTACCAGGGACTCCAAATATATACCAAATCTTTAAACATCCAGTCGTCGACTGTTCATCGGTGGCAGTTATAAGTTTAAGCTGAAGTTGTTTTTCGTGATACAAAAAATTTGCCGTCTCAACTATTTTAGTCGCAGGTACTTCAAATACTGCAACATTACCATAGAGATCAACCTTAAAATTTCCAGGAATAAACTCTTTTAAATTTTCATTGGTCATACTAATAATGTAAGGCTATACTGTTAAGTAATGTGTATATGAAAGATGGAAGATGAAAGCTCAAGAATAAAACAATTAAAATAAGTAGAAGCGGTGGAATCGTTAACCATATATTGTCCTCACCATTCAAAACTGCTTCTGGTTTATCCCCAAACACCATGCTAGTTGTATGTTTAAAGAAGCCAACAAACATAATAGCTAAAAGCAATAAAACGACGGCACTGATTAGCGGATACGATATTATTCCAGCAGAAAGAATATAAATCTTGGTAAGAAAAACACCGAATGGTGGTGTTCCAGTAATCGCAAAAAATCCTGTTAAGAAAACCAGGCCTGTGATAGGCAGCGCCTTGATCGCCCCACGAACTTCAGAAATTCTAGTGGTTCCATACCTCAAATATATTGTGCCAGCAGATAAGAACATGGCCGATTTTAATAGGGCATGGTAAATCAAATGTAAAGTTGCGGCGAATATTCCAAGACCACCAAACCCAAACCCGAGGGACATAATACCCATGTTCTCAATACTCGAATACGCGAGTAATCTTTTGAAATCCTTTTGAGTTAAAATTATAAAAGCAGCAATAAGAATCGATAGGACGCCAAAGGTAACTAAAAGATTTTGCGAAAACGCACCACCTACCACAGAATCTGTTATGACCTTGAAACGAAGAACTGTAACTAACGCCACATTCAGAAGTACCCCGGACAAAAGAGCACTTACTGGCGCAGGCGCCTTACTGTGGGCATCGGGCAGCCATGTATGCATAGGCGCTAAACCGACCTTTGTTCCATAACCAACCAGAACGAATATGAAAGCTGTCTTTACGATCAAGGGATTAAGGTTAATAGCATTAGCTACAAGAGTCTGCCATCCAATTATTGCTCCCCCCACTGAACCCATGGATGTAAAATAAAGCAAGGTCCCAAAGAATGCCAAAAGCAGTCCAACTGAGTTAATAACTAAATATTTCCAAGCGGCCTCCATGGCCGATGGATTATTGTAAAAGCTGATAAGAAATGCAGTAGATAAAGTTGTTGCCTCAATTGCTATCCAGGCGAAAATAGGACTATTGACCGTTATGGCTAAAATCATTGTTACCAAAAATAAGTTCAATAAAATGAAATATTGTCTGACCCTTGATATTCCGATAACCCCTTTTCCTGTCTCCTCTCTGAGATAAGCCACCGAATATATTGTTACAACAAGACCAACGAATGATACAATCATCAAGACAACTGCACTCATTGAATTAACAGAAAACAGATATGTAGGATCGTATGACCCAACTGCCGCCACCTTAGTACCAATCTCCACAGAAAAAATAAAGGAAACAGCTGAGGCCAAAATAGAAAGAGATTCTACGATGGCTCTCTCAGTAAAAACAAAACTAGCGATAGCCGCAATACACAATCCTGAAATTATAACTATTATTTCCATAAATTTAGTCCCTTAAATGTTTCATAAAAGTTACGTCAAGCGATCCAAAATGGCGATATATCATAGATACAAAAACAGTCGCAATTGTGAGCCAAACGAAGATATCAAAAATAATACCTATCTGTAGTCCCACCGACTGTTCAAGGCCGGCAAATATGGCAAAAGTAACAATACTATTTTCAAGTGATAGAATTCCAATAACCTGTGTAAGCGCACCCTTTCTGTTAATAATCAAAAGTAAGGAAACAAAAATAGAAGATAGGGCGGCACTAAGCATAGCTTGATTTGAATAAACAATTGTTACCAAAGGTAAAAATCTCTGTGAATATGTCACTGCAGTTATCAATACAATAAAAACAAGAGAAAGTGCTGTTTCAAAATATGTACCGACCGATAGAAGTAAATCCCCTTTTTTAACGATATCACTTAAGAATTTTGGTGCAACAACTACTTTAATAAGAAGAACTAACGTAGCAATCACTAAGATAGAGTCATCCTTCAATATAGAATAGGAATTTAAGAGCAGTGCGGAGACCATCAACGATTGCAAAGCATAAATTAAAATCGCCGAATAATTTCGCCTAACGAAATGTAAAGAAACAACGGTTAGAAATATTATTAAAGATAAAAAATACAATAGTTGAGGATCCATAATTTTAATGTATTAAACCAATAGCTAATGCACTAAAAAGAAACGATATCGCCAAAAGATTAGGTAAACGAAAGAATCTCAGTTTTGCAATACTCGATTCTATAATTGCAACCAACAGACATAAAAATAATATTTTAGCCATAAATGCCAGTGTACCTATTAAAATAGCGTCAATAGTAACAAGCTGCGCAATACCCCAAGGAAAAAAGACGTTGGCTCCAATCGAAGCAAAAATCAAAAATTTATTTGCGGATGCCCACTCTATAAGTGCTAAACTCTTTCCAGAATACTCCAGAATCATCGCCTCGTGGATCATTGTAAGCTCCAGATGGGTAGCTGGATTATCGAATGGGAATCTACCTGTCTCAGCAAGCAAGATTATAAAAAAACCAATAAACGCCAGGACAACTGAAATGTAATTATTTGCTTGCATAGCTAAGATTCCCGAAGACATTGCAAACAGATTAGACGTGCCACTAACAAAATAAATAGTCAAAAGTGAAAAAATTAGTCCAGCTTCAGCCAGGGCAGCCACGGTCATCTCTCGACTTGCACCGAAGCCTCCAAAACCACCACCAGAATCCATTCCAGCCAATGCTAAAAAGAAAGTAGCGAGCGACAAGGTGTAGATCACCACCAACATATCACTCATCAATTGATTACTAAGAAATGAAGCGAAAAGAGGAATGCTCGCGCCCACAACGACCGTAACAGCAAATATTATGAACGGGGCATAAAAAGAAATAAACGAGGCATCTTTGGTTACAATCTCATCCTTATGTAAAAGCTTCCAAAGATCCCAGTATGGCTGAACTATTGATGCCCCTTGTCGATTTTGAAACTCTGCCTTTATCTTACGAATAATTCCAATGAACAAAGGCGAAACTAATGGAATCAAAAGTATTTGAGTTATCCAGATTAGAATTGTCATATTTATGGAAGTAAAAACAATGCCACAACTAGTGTGATAAAAATATATAGCACATAGATATTAGTGCCTCCGCTCTGAATTTCTTTTATTGAATTTGAAATATCTGCTACCATATCAGAAAAAGGCTGATAAAAATACTTTTGATAAATATCGCGCGCACAAATCCCATCAAATATTGTGACAATTGAACGGGCGAATCCCGTTGAGGTGATCTCCATTCTTGGTGTAAGGTCAGTCCCACAATCCCATGTATCGCCAACCAAAACCTTTTGCTCTCTATAAACAATGAATTTGACGATTACAAATACGACAATAAACACGGCCAGTAAAGAAATTGCTATGGTTGGGCCAGACACCGTCAAAAAACTCGCAGCAACAGCAGATGTACTGTCAGACACTATCGAGCCAGAGACTAAATTTAATTTACTAAAACCACCAAGATCAACCACAATTCCTCTAATAACATTTGTAAAATAGCTGGAAAATAATCCCAAAACGAGTGTGAGGAGCGCCAACGACTCCATTCCAAAAAGAAGAAAAGGTGAAGATTCTTTGGACTTTAATACTCCATGACCACGTGGGCGCGCAAGGAATGTAGAACCAAATGCTTTGACAAAACAAGCTAACGCAAGTCCTCCCGTTAAAGCCAACGATCCCGCACCAACCATAAATATCCATCTTATTGGACTACTTAATAGGTGAATTCCTCCAAATAAAGACTGGAATGTAAGCCACTCACTAAAAAACCCATTAAAAGGAGGTAGAGCAGATATTGCCATTGAGCCAACCAAAAAATAAAAGGCGGTTTGTGGCATATATTTCACAAGTCCTCCATATTCCTCCATATTTCTTGTGTGAGTTTCATTAATAACTGATCCGGCCGACAAGAAAAGCAACGATTTAAAAATTGCGTGATTAAGCGTATGGAATAATGCGGCAACCAAAGCGATCATCGCAAGTGCTGGCATATTGAGAGAGGTAAAAGATAAAGAACTCCCTAACCCAAGCAAAATAATCCCTATGTTTTCAATACTATGGAAAGCAAGAAGTCTTTTAATGTCGTGCTCAGTGAGAGCATACAAAACACCAAGTACTGACGAAATAGCTCCAACCAAAAGAACAGCGAGTCCCCACCACAATGGTATTGGTTGCATTATATCCATAAGGACCCTGACCAACATGTAAATACCAGTCTTTATCATAACACCGGACATAAGCCCAGAAACATGAGACGGTGCAGCTGGGTGAGCACTTGGAAGCCAAATATGAAAAGGGATGATACCAGATTTTGTACCAAATCCGATCATTGCGAAAACAAAGACAACATTTTTAATTAACGCTGGTATTAGAGCAACTCCTGACTTAATTGAACCAAAATCAAAAGAACCAGTATATTTATATAGTAAAAGGAAAAGAAGTATTATAAAAGCAGTACCTACATGTGTCATAATGAGATACAAGAAACCCGCATCTATATTTTCTTTATCGTTACGATCATAAATAACTAGGAAATATGAAGCAATGGACATTATTTCCCAGGCAATGAGAAAAAGAATTGCATTAGAAGCAGTAACAACCATAAGCATTCCGGCGATAAAACAGTTATAGAAAAATCCCAATACCCCGATATCGTATTTTTTGTAGTAATGCTTAGCGTACCCGATACCGTAAATGGAACAGAAAAGTGAAATTATGGAAATCAGAAAGATGAAGAACGCCGCAAGCCTGTCTATATTAAAAGAAATTGAAAGCAGCGGAAATATCAATGGGCCCATTGATATCGAAAAAGTAAGACCCTTGAATATAATGAAGGTCGCTAAATAAACGCCGTATATTGAGCCTGCAATTGAAAAAAAACTGCTCCAAATATTCGCAAGAACGTCATCTCTACGAAATAAAAGAGAAGCAGCCGCACCGACCAAAAAAATACAGATCAGGAAAATAAAACTTATGTCAGATGTAAACAAACTAAGCATGTTATTTTTTCTTTGATTTTTTATCTTCCACCTCAAGTATACGCAACAAATGACGCATTATAACTATTGGCGATGGCGGATCACCTGGAATATTGTAATTTACTGGTACCACCTGGTCGACACCATCTTCTACTGCATAGGAGCCTCGGAATATTCCCCCGTCTATGGCATCGTCGCCTACGGCAACAATTATTTTTGGATTTGGCGTGGAATTATAAGCCCGTCTTAGGGCCTCTGCCATATTACGCGTTACCGGTCCTGTAACCATAAGCATATCCGCATGTCTTGGGGATGCTACAAAGTGAACACCAAAACGTTCAATGTCATAATAGGAATTTGAAAGTGCAACCAACTCTTGTTCTGGAGCATTATCCGAACCAGTGTCCACTTCCCTTATCGCCAACGAACCCCTAAATAATTTCTTAACTTTTTCACTAATTTTTTCACCAATGGCAAGTATCTCGGCCCGCTCAACACCTAAAGAGCTAACCGGAATAACTGTTTTGGAGGTTCGAAATATTTTTAAAAATAACTCAAACATGATTAATGTTTTGAAAAGTATACTCTATCTCTCGTAAAAGACAATAGATGTATTTAAAAAACTATCAACAAGCGACTAATTCCAAAATTGATTTCCATATGATAAACTACTGAATATAAATTGCAAATGTACATGAAAGAAAGTTTTCCACAACTAGAATCAAAGAATCCTACTCCGGAACAAAAGTGGGCTGAGAGTGAATCAATGTTTTCCAAAATCTATGGAACGGGTGTTAAAAAATATCTAGAAGGTCTACCCTCACTAACAAGCGCTTTTCATAAGAGCGATCTTGGGGTTAGGTGTATAGACGAGGGAACGCCAAGTGGAATCCATATGGCAGGGTCTGGAATTATATTAAGCACTGCGGAAAAAATAGATGAACTAAGACGAGTGGAAGAGGAACTTAAAAGAGCTGGTGTTGATGGAGTTTATAGCCACGAAGGTTGCGGAGCAGCAGCTCTTTACGCTGAAACAGTCGCGCACGATCCAAATAATGCTCATAAATATGCTGTGGAGTGGGCGCAAAAACTCGCAAAGGAATTGGGAGTCGATTACAAAGGCCATATTGATAAGTTAGCAAGACCCAAAGACTTTCACAACGCCAGAATAGCTTATTACGATGCTACAGGCGAGTTTGATCCTTTTAAAATCAAAGAGATCCCAGATGGATTTATAATCAGCCGTCACTTTCTTGATCCAATGTATTCTAAAGAAGAACTTGGGATTGCCTTGTCGATCGCTATGGGCCATCACGGGTTCGGAGATAAATTTTCAAAAGATAAGCCATTCATAATTGCACCAATTCAAATGATCACGAACGAAAAACGACCAGATCTCGAGTTGCAAGCACTTGAAGCTGAGGCCCGAGCAATTGCTGCACCATTCGGTGACAGGGTAATCGTGGAAGGATTCAGAATAAAAAAATAGCCCACGTCACTGTGAGCTAAGCTACTCTACGCCAAAATAAGACTTATTGCATTTATAGTATCTCTGATATCAGCCATAGCGCCCTTTCCAATATCCCCACACGCAAGCTTCTTAGAAACCGGCTCAACAACCAACAACTTATTGTACCAACCTCGCAGTTTATTTAAATGCTCAGCTGTAATTGGGTGCTCCCACATGTGCGTATTCATCGCCGGGGCCAGAATTACTGGCTTTTCGAAATCCCACGCTCGCATCAAACTTGTCAGCAAATTATCACACATCCCATTGGCCAATTTTGCCAAAGTGTTTGCCGAAAGAGGAGCCATTATAATGATGTCAGCCCAACCCCTAAGACTGATGTGCGGAATATCTTGATCTTTCTTGTAAATATCGCCAGTCCACTCATCTTTGTCTCGCCAGACCTTAACCCCGACATCAGTTTCTTTGAAAAAATACATTGCTGACTCAGTTGCGACAACCTGTACCTCATGACCCGCAATTTTAAGTGCTTCCACAATTCGCGAAGTAAGTTTTGATGCAACACTTCCCGTAACACCGAGGATGACTTTCATTTTGTCGTAACTCCTTTCATAATCTCATTGGTTAAATCCGAGCGCAGAATACTTTGCACAGAACCGGCCGAACTAATGACGTAAGCCCTTTCTTTATACCATTGTAGGCAATTGGCAACTATCAAATCTGCTTTAGCCCTAATCATACTGATAGTAGCTTTTTCAATCAGTTCCTCATCAGAGATCTTGCTCTGAAGTTTAAACATCACGAGTTTACCCTTGTATCCCCACTCTTTTTTAATCTTATCAACAATCTTTTCGGTTTTAGCAAGTCTTATCCATAGCTCTTCGTTGTCAGATGGAATCTTACCGTTTCGGTCTAGCTCCCGAAGAACAAGGCCACTTTCTGGATCACCACTTACCGTACCATATACTCCCTCGGTATAGTAATCACTAACTGCAGAAGAATGAATTACCACATCGTAATTTCCCGTACAGATCTCATCCTTCATTAGAGCCAAAAGTTCATCAAAGGTTCTGTATGTTTTAACAGTAACCCTACTTGGATGATCTTTAACGGCAACAAGGTAAAGTTCCTTGTATGAAGTTAAAAAAGTAACTTCACAATCATTCCAATCTCCCAGACTTAGTGCAATCTCCACGCCGGTATTTCCCTTAAAGATATTGTCAATAGCTCGAACTTCATCGACCATCGTCTTGGTTGAACCAGCGGTAATTAAGACTCTCATTTGAACCTCCGTATCAAAGTTCATATTCATTTTGAATCCATATTATTACGAGCCAGTCTGTCTTACAATATGTCGTACAGCTACGGCAACACCGCTACTGCTACATAAAAAATACCTCGATTTGTGATCGAGGCATTGCTCACTTGAAGCCTTAGATCCAAGTAAACTTTTTACTTCAAATCCTTCGGTGATAGCCTGCGCGGTGTACCGAGAGAGAGCTTAGCCAATGCACTGTTCCTAAATCGAGGATCATCCGTGACTTCACGGATCACCTTAATGAAGGGCGGCAAATTAACTGGATCGTTTTCGTCCAAAAGTTCAATCTCCAGAAGCGCCAAGTTCTGGTACGGCTTCTGAAAATCGTCGAACTCAAAGTACTGCCCCTGATACATGAAATAGGTACGCGTCTTTTTGATCTTGTGAGTTTTGGGGTTAACTCTTTTCAAAGAGGCCCGATACTCTTTCAAAGTAATCTCCCGCTCATGCTCTTCCCGAGATCGATCCGAGATCGAAATTTTGGTGGTGTTGAAATTCATTGAGCCGCCAAGACTCGATATTTCACGGATGCGCTCGGCGGATTGGCCCCTTTTGTGTGCCAAATATTGCTGTGTGACGTTAAACAACTGGTATCTGGTCGGGAAAAGTAGCTTGCCAACACGCGCTTTCACAAGAGCTGGTTTTACCAAAAACTTTCTTTCGATCTCAAGCGGCTTCGGGATCCCGAGGATCGCACAGACATGTTTCCAAAGCAATGAAAACTTGGCCTCTTTATCTATCATCGCAGGGATGAAACGCAGATGCCTGTGTCCAATCCAGCACTCGAGAGTCTTTTGATCCCTAATTCGAGCGCCCTCCGCTGTCTCGATTCGCTTATTGTTATTGTCAGTGGTGTAGAATTTATCACCAAGCGCTGCCGCTGTCTGTAGATGAAGCACCGCGTCATAGCGCCTATCGCGCACATCTACCCGTGTTAGTCCAAGAGAACCAAGAACCCTGTCGAAGAGTTCATCACCAGAGTAGAGCAGGTCGTCCATGATACCACGATCAAGAAGCAAAACCCGCTTCGGTGCGACCGACTGGCGAATGGCCCTGACATACGAATTTTCCACAGCGAGGGAATGCTCGATCTTGAATGGCTGGAACTTCTCGTTAGAGAGATCCTTCTTGGCGTTAATGAGAAAGCCATCATCAAATAGACCGGTCGCAATCTCATCAAGCGTGTATACCCAATATCCAAGCACCTCGAGACCCTTCTTAACCCTACCAATCAAGGTACTTTTACCACTGCAAGGTCCGCCCGTGAGAACGATAATCTTAAAATCGCGCCCAAAATGAGATTCCGAACCAAGACTCAGGCAACCAGTCATCATCGCACACACTCCTTAATTTATAGTTCCCTGATTTGTTTTGTGTTTCAAAGTATAATTTACTTACTGATCTCCACTTTTAGTCTACAATACTTGTTGTCTTTAGTCAAATAAAATAGGCCATTTTGGTTATTCACCAAAATGGCCTCATATTACTTACTTATATTCGCTATTCCTCAATCTCGTCAGTACTGTTATCACCCTCCTCGTCGTCCGATAGATATGATGGCTTAACGAACCTGTCAATCGGAATGTGATTGATCGTGGTGTGACTGAAGCCACCACAGCATCCATCATCAAGGCGTTTCTGACCAATCGTCACCATCTCGCCCGTATCACCGTTCGTGATCATGAGATTGCTAAAAACATCGCCCTGTTCCGGGAACAAGAACTTGATGTTCTTACCGGCAAAAATCTTATTCAGCATGTCCTCAAAACGAGCCTTATCCTTGACTCTCTTGGCCTCGGCCCTTATGCGCTCGGCCTTCTCACGCTGCTTACTCTCTTCTCGCTCGAGACGTCTGTTTTTCTTTGCCGCCTCAACAGTCGGCATATGCTCGAGCTTGAGAACCATTGCAAGCGCCGCATCGGTGTACTCACCACCCCCATCGGCCTTGCTCTTCTGATACTTGAATTCGAATGGTCCATAGACACGAATCTCCGAAGCGGAAACCTGCCTCACCTGCTCCACGAGATTAGCGAAAAAATTGGGATGACCGATATGGCCATCGCAAATATCAAGGTGGAGTGCGCCGGCAGGCATTCTCTCTGCAGACCAAATATCAATGTGATCATGCTTACCATGCAGGAATTGCTTGGCTGCCTGACCACCAGTCACTGCCCACTCTCGGCTCGAAAGTGTTGCGACAGCTTGCTCCAGAGAGATCTGAGTGCCAGCATAGTTGAGCTTCGACTTCTTCACAGAAACCTCCAACCCCACCCTCCTCGGGCAAGGTCTGTCTTGCGTCCTCCGTAGTGCCACGTTTGGGCACACAGAAAACGTCCTGCAAGACTAATCGTTGTAAAATAAAGCTAGTTAACATTCAACAAATCTGCTTGAAGTGTATCACACTGATTATCTCTTGTCAAGTTGACGTTTGATGTTAGTTATTTACAGGCCGGCACTCGTCAGTTCGATTTTCGCCTTTGCCCTTAAAGAAGCAACAAAGTTTGTAACTAGAGCTTGCTGCTTATTTGCTATAATCTGCTGTTTAATTTTGTCGCTCAAAGTCTTCAGCGTAGGCAGGTTCTTTTGACCGCTGGCTTTTTGTGTCTTGCTGTAGGTGGCATAGAATTGTGCAATCTCGGTGTCACTCGCAGCCAATGATTTTGTATCAATATTTTGTGCCAAATACATCTGAATTGCGAGTTTTTGCGCAATATTTTGTCTTAGTTGTGCTTCCGTGGTGTTCTCCTTAACAAGCTCCGCTTTAAATGCATCCGCCCCACCAATCTGTGTTATCACAAGTTGAACCTGCTTATCAATATCAGCGGCACTGGGTCTTACATTTGAAGCCACAACGTTTTGGAATAACAATTCATTATTAATCAAACTATCCAATACCTGTGACTTGATCTGTGAAAGCTTATCAACATTTGTAACATCTACACCCTGCGCCTTATATGAAGCAATAGCGTTAGCGAGCTGAGCATCGTAAACCGCCTTAGGCAATACGGCCCCATTTACTACCGCGACACCCGAAGTATTTGATATACCACCATTCGTCTTAGAATTTATATTGTCTGTTGCTTTATCAGTTCGTCCTGATAAAACGTAGCCTCCAAGTGCAACCACTAATAAAATCAACACTCCGATTAAAAGATTTTTATTTTTCATATTTTAAATCTTACTTATAATCAACTTACGAGATTATACCAAAAATTGAAAACAAAGGAAACAATTAGAAATTATGTGGACCTGGGGAGAATCGGACTCCCGCCTCAGCAATGCGAATGCTGCGTCGTACCACTAGACTACAGGCCCATTCTATCTAATCAACTCTAACCTTTTTTTACATTCTAAGCAAATGAAAACCCGCTCTGAAATTAATCAAAGCGGGGAAAAACCTTATATATTAGTGTACTGTGTGCCCCTTATAAGTCGGGAGTGGCTCCACGGGGTCTTCGATCTCCTTATTCTCACTCAAATCTTCGGCGGGAGACTCATCCTCTCTGTCAACATCATCGACATCTTGATGTTCATCCTCAAAATCGCCATCCTCTCCGTAACTAATTAAGGGAAAATCCATGATCTCCATGTCATCGCTCTCTGGGACCCTACTCTTCGACAATACCGCCCAGGAAACATCGATAGTCTCACCCACCGTATGATTAACAGCTACGAAAACGTGGCAATCCGGATAACCTTCGAGCTCTTCAGCGAACCGATAGATGGCCCAATCCCTCTTGTTGATACCTGAAACTTTTGACTCGAAGTGTTTTCGAACCTCCGCCAAATTCTCAAAGACAATCGGATTATCTTCACTTCCAAAAATGTTTTCGATATC
>JACQCV010000043.1 GCA_016201465.1 Candidatus Vogelbacteria bacterium
AACCTGACGTTTTTCATAATGATATTCATGTAACCATCATCATGGAAAGGAAACCGTCTGTCTCGCGCCCTCCAATTTGAGGGGACATTTGCGTTAAGAACGATGAGTCGTTTCAGGGGACATTGGGGATTGGAGAAGACTTATCCTTGTGTTTGCTAATGATTTTATATATAATTCATTCATAAAAGATTAGTATTTAAATAAATGTTAAACGAAAGTCCAAAGTTTGGAGAGAACCCTGGTTATGAAAAAGTTGGTGGTGTAGAGGACCGGAAACTTGGCCCGGCGTTAACCGAGGTTGTTTCTCATAAAAAGGAGTATGCCAAAGAATCTCTAAAAATGGATTTGGAATACGGCCGAAACCACGAGCTAGAACTTCAAAAGGAGGTTGAAGAGCTTCGTGAAAAATTAAATAAGGCTGAAGAAGAGCTTGCGGCCAAAAAGGAAAAAATTGTCGAAGTATCTGGGCAGTTGGCTCGTCTGGAGTCGGGTGAGGTAAAACAATTTAAGACTTCAGAAGAGTCTGAGAAGTCTATTAGGGAGTGGGTGGATCACTGTGGGACTCGTCTAAAAGAGATGAAATTAAATGATTTTAAAAACTATTACGAAGAGAATCTTAGAGGGCTAATGAAAAGATATATCTTAGCTTTAGCTGGTTTGCCAGAGTATAGTAGTCCTGTGGAGAACCCCGCCACTTTTGAAGCTTTATTTAAGGAAATCGGAGAGGATCCAGAAAAGTTTTATGAAGAACTTAGGCGCGAGAAGGAATATTTAGAAAGCCATCACGATGTTCAAATAGAAAGGTTAGCAAATTGGTTAATATTTGCTACGCGAAGCATGCGGGATGAGACTGACCAATTATTTGTGCAGAGATTAAAGGATAAGCTTGATTCTGGTAAAACATTTGATAATAACGACTTTCAGAAGGTGGTAGATGAACTACCCAAATTTGATAAGGGGAGGCTAGTTCATGGGCTTCCTCCATTTGCTCCCGGATTAGGTAAGACGTGGACTCCTGAAGATTATACAAAACTTGCAGAAAGGGTAAAAGATTACAGGGGGTCAGGCATGATTTTTAATCCCAAACATTTTGATGACTGGGGGCTTTAAAATTTTGTAGTTGGATAGTCTTATGCGACTAATGGGTATAGATTTTGGGGCGAAGAGAGTTGGGGTTGCGCTCTCAGATGAGACGGAGCATTTTGCGTATCCCTTTACTGTGCTAAAGAATTCTGAACAGTTGATACATGATGTAACAAAAATCTGCGAGAAGGAGCGTGTTGGCAAGATTATTTTGGGACGATCACTCGACTTCAAAATGCGGCCGAATAAAGTGATGAAGGATATTGGGGAATTTAAAAACGAGCTCGAGGTTGCCTCGGGACTACCTGTAGATTACGAGGATGAATTTATGACCAGTGCCGAGGCGGAGAGGTTGCAGGGGAGGGGCGACAAGATAGATGCTTCTGCTGCGGCTTTGATTTTAAAATCTTATATTGATAAGGGTAACCACTGAGGCAAATTTAGTTTCCGGAACTTTGCCCTATCTCTGGCGAAAAGATAGACACATGTGGTATTTCTATCTGTAATCTAGACGTAGTATAATTAGTAGTGATGAAAGGAGCTGCTTTCTTTAAAGCTTTCCCGGTGCCTAAGTACCTGCGTTTTCCCGCGGTTGGATTTGATGTGTCTGATGGATCTGTTAAGTTTATCGAACTATACCAAACAGTTGGAGGAGTTCAGGTTGGTAAATTCGGTAAACAGTTTTATTCTGAGAACGACCTGACCCAAACTTTGTTCGAGATAAGAAAACAAAATAATTTTGATATGGTGAACGTGTCAATTCCCGAGGAGGACGCGTTTTTCGTAAGAATTAGACTTCCATTTATATCAACACCAGAGATTAGAGAAGCTATCGAACTACATCTGGAAGAGTATATTCCTTACGCTGCCGCTGACGTTGAGTTTGACTATGAAGTAATTGCTACTGATCCACGGCCGGACGGATATGTGGATGTGAATGTCTCTGTCTTGCCAAAAGTTATTGTAGAAAAGTATCTTAGAATTTTTAACGCCGCCGGGTTCAGACCCACGCTCTTTATGGTGGAGGCTGAGGCGACGGCTCGCGCGGTGGTTGATAAGAGAGAGAAGGATGTTGTGATGATTGTTAATATCGGTAAGCAAAGTACCGTTCTGTCTATTGTCGTAAGAGGTTTGGTTTGGTTTAGTTATTCATTTAAATTTGGTGGAGACTTTTTAACTGAGCGCATATCAAAGTCCTTTTCCATGTCAGCCGAAGATGCGGAAAAAATTAAGAAGGAAAAGGGTCTTGTCAACTCTACAGAAAACCAAGATCTTTTTGATTGCTTGCTGCCATCCATATCGAGCATAAGAGATGAAATTAGTAAGCATTACTTATTTTGGTCAAGTCACAGGAAGGAGTCGTTCATGGCTCAAAACGAAGGAGAGATAGGTAAAATTATTTTGTGCGGAAGTCAGGCGTCAATTCCTGGCGTCTTAGATTATATAGCGACTGCCATGGGAGTCAGAACAGATCTTGGGTATCCATGGGTTAATATTTTGGATGTTGAGCAGTATGTTCCACCAATTACAAGAGAGGCTGTTTTGGAATATGCCACGGCAATTGGACTGAGTGAAGCAAGTATAAAATGAATTTACTTCCGGAAAAAATTAAGGTCGAGATAAGAAACGAGTACTATAAAAAAGTTGCTATACTTTTTTTGGTCGCAGTTATTATCTCACTTGTACTTGCGACAGTGCCAGTTATTTTATCCTATATAATGACGTCATACCAAATGACTTTTCTTCAGCGCGAAGTTATCGCAATGGAGAAGTCTAATGAGTCCAAGGGAATCGTCAGTAGTTTAAAAATAGTTGATGACCTGAACAATAAGCTGAACATTTTAAATCGACCGATGGGTCCAATACCCTTGGGTGCTATCTCTGATATATTGTTAAATATAGTTAACATGGCAAAACTGCTAGTTCACCTCACCTCGTTTTCATATAGCCAGGTCGACGTAAAAGTGGGAGAAACTAAGACAACAAATTATGTTATCGTTGTGAGTGGTATTGCGGATACGAGAGATCTACTTCTTAATTTTGTAAAAAAATTGAAGGCCGACGGGACATTTACGAATGTAGACCTTCCGATAGAGAATTTAGTAGAGAGTAAAAATGCGATGTTTTCTTTGAATTTAACATTAACTAAGAAATAGATGGGACCACGAATTAATACAAATAGACGATTAGTGGTTGTCGTCGGATTGGCAGTTGCGTTATTTGCCGTTTGTGTAGGATTGTTTTATGACCTTTTCGAAAATAGAATGGCTCAGGTCGGCGCTTTAAATAGTACACTTCTATCGCTGCAAAAAACAGCAAATCAATCACTTGCTTTGCGCCACTTTATTGACACGACAAAGAATGCCAGAGAAAAGATCAATTTATACTTTATAACTAAATCAACAGTGGGGAGTTTGATTGAAGAGATAGAGACTTACGCTAGTCGTGCCACGGTGGATCTGGTGTTAATTTCGCCGTCAGTAGAAAAAATAAAACAAGGTGGTAAAGACAAATATCTCAAATTTAATGTTCGAACCGAAGGTGAGTTTTTCAATATTATACACTTTCTAAGGATGGTCGAATCTATGCCGTACAAGACCGCGATTACAACTGTTAATATTGGTAAAATAGACCAAGAAGGCGTGAAGAAGAGACGTTGGTTTAGTGAAATTACTTTTAATTTAATTAGCTACATTGATAAGTAAATCGATATGTTTGTAAATTATTTTAACAATTTCAAAACTTTTTTTGAGAAACCTCTTTCAACCAGTGGCCTCAGTTTAGGTGTGGATACAAAGAGGGACTGGAAACTACTGATTAACTTTTTTGTTGTGAGTCTATTAGTTCTAGCTGCTCTCGATTATTATTTGTTCTACAACGTTAATATTATAATTGGTAACGGTGATCTGTCTCAACAACCAGGTGCCCAGAATTTTGATCCAAAAAAACTCGAGAAGGTACTTGCGGATTGGGGCAGTAAGAGCGTTGAGTTTAATGTACACGAAACTAATTTTCCTGCCATTGTTGACCCGTCGTTATAAATTTGTTAGTGTTATCGGACAAATAATTTACGAAGTTAAGCCCTTGTAGCTCAATGGATAGAGCAGTGCTCTTCTAAGGCATTGATGGGGGTTCGATTCCCTCCAGGGGCACCATGAAAAACACGCGTTAGCGTGCTTTTTTGTGGGGTAGGGAATCGAAGCCCGATTGAGATAGTTTATGAGAGAAGCGAAATAAAATATCCAATTGGGGTACTGAACATGTAATGTTCGATTCCCTCCAGGGGCACAAAATAAAAACCGTCTACCTCAGGTAGACGGTTTGGGTTTTACTTGATTGAACTTACTGTTATCTTTTCCCACCCACCCTCCCTAGTGGTGTATTCAATTATTTTAATCTTGTGCTTAAGCACTAGTTTAAGGCACCTGCCTATACAAGGACGGGAGTATACAGAGGTGTGGTTGTTACAGTGACTTCCTGCGACAGTTAACGTGATTCCACCGGTTTTAATTCTGTCTGGGTTCGCACGCTTGAAGGCATACTCTTCAGCGTGAACGGTGCTTTTGTGGGCATCGTCGTAATGATTCCAACCCCAGGAAATGACACGACCCTTTCTATCCGAAAGAACGGCACCAACCTGAATCTTGCAAGGCGACCTGCGACCGATGTCGAGTGCGAGCTCTCGAAAAGTCCTTTTAGTGTTCACGAAGATCAGCCTCCAGTTTATTTGTGTGTAACTTTTGACCAACTCTTCGGTCGGCAAAGTGCGTTAAGTATCTTGAGTGGTTCCCAAAGGAGGTCGCTCGGATTTGTGGCCTTCACTGTCCCATTGAGTGACACATTCCACCCGCGCGAGGCGAAGAGAAACCAGATCCTCGGCAAGTGGTAGTAGCTTGAGAAGCCAACGATCGTGTCACTCGGACTTACGTGCCTTAGGAGGGTGTCAATCTCTCCGGCGGTGTTCATCCCGCACTCATCGAGCAGGATCTTTTCTTCTGGTACTCCTCTCGCGATCAAATACTCTCTCATCTTTTTTCCCATTCTGATCCCATTCGAATCAACGTAGCATGTGACCGCTAGCTTCCCGACCGTGCCTTTTTCGTAGGCACTGACCGCTACGTCACACCTTGCTTTGGTTTGGGGTAGTAGTTCTCCGTCAGTAGACTGACCATATCCAAAGACTAGGCCAATATCTGTTTTGGTGGGCCCGCCTTGGTTTGTGACTAAGTAAACGGCTGCGGTAGCCAAAAGGCATCCGGTTAGTTGAGTCAGTGATGGCCACTTAAGGTCTATTAGCGATTTCATCAGTGTTGCAAAGACAGGCATAGTTGCAACGATCGTTGTGATCTGTGTGAGTGATCCGCGACCTCCGACGTTATAGGCAGAAAAGAATGCACCTTCGGCAAAGAAGCAACCAACTCCGCAGAGCACGATGGTGAGCCACAGATATCCAGTGGGTAAAACAATCGTGCTGCCGTTCTTGTACTTTACCGTTAGAGCTGCAGCTGACATGAGGGCGATCACTCCGCAGTAGATGAATACCGAGACCAGCGGTTCAACATGCGAGAAGTATCTATCTATCGTGATGTTCGAGATTGCATAGAAGAAGAGCGCAATTAGTGCGTATTGAGTAGATGTCATAGGGAACCTCCTTGTTGAAATTTCAAATAGCAGTTTTATCTATAGCTAACACGTTGCTATCAAAAAGTCAAGTTAAAAACCCGCGGATCATTTTGATCTCGCGGGGAATTATTATTTGGTAGGCTCGGGAACCCCGTCATCTTCGATTACAAGAAAGAACTGAGAGTTTGTCCAAGTTGTTGTGGTGTGCTTCCAGTACGGTGGGTTTTTCTCATAGAGTGTGTTGTTGACGTTGCGTTCGTCGTCGTCTCCAATACTGGCTCGCAATATCAGGTTTTCCTCTCCGGCCTTGGCAGAATTACCGAGCGCGTATAAGGGGAGTGTTTTGTCGAGGCCCGGTCGGGGAACAACTCTAAGAAGCTCGACAAGCTCCTTTGCTTCTGCGAATCTCACACGAGTTTTGACCGCCCACTCATCAAGTTTTTTGTCGGTAATATCAAGAGGGAAAGAGACGATGCTGGCGACGACCTCTTTAGTGCCACTTCGTTCAGAGATGTAAGCTTCATCATGGCCGTATACTCCCACATATGCGGTTACAATACGTAGTGGATCGCTTATTGAGAGCTTGAATTCAAGACTCTCGTCGTAATTCATTTTGAAACGCCATGCACTATGCAGGTTTATCACAGAACCGGTGATGCCAGATCTGGCGGGTGTAGCCAATGCCGGCATTCTGAGGGGTTCATGACTCCATGAGTGATCCTTCCACGCTTCACAGATCCGCAGCGCTAATTCTGCCCTCTTGCGTAGCTCGCCTAAACGTGTCCTGCCAATGCCATGGCGATCAAGAACTTCCAGAGCTGCTGTAACTTCTCCGTACGGCGTTTCCTTGATTAGGTTCCCCACGTCGGGTCACCTTCCCTTCTTAGTTTTGGCTCTCTGTAGTTTACACGACACGTGCTCATTTACAGCTCGCCGGTCAAGGATCAATTCAAAACTAATCTAGGGTATATTAAACTGATTGTCAATCGCCTTTCTGTTTCTTTTTGGAGTTGAGTTTAGTTTAAATGTGTATGAAATCATTAGTAACAGGTGGCGCCGGGTTTATCGGCAGCCATATCGTAGATAAATTATTAGAATTGGGCCACAGCGTTGTAGTTTTGGATGATTTCTCGTTGGGCAAAAGGGAAAACTTAGTTCATCATGAGCAGGATAAAAGTTTAAAAGTATACAAGAGGTCTATATGTGAAGACTTGTCGGGTGTTTTTAAAAAGGAGAAGTTTGATATTGTTTTCCATCTCGCTGCGCTGCCGCGCGTACAGTTCTCAATTGATAAGCCATTGGAGTCACATGAGGCGAATATTAATGGGACCTTGAATATTCTTGAATTCTCTAGGCAGTTCGGAGTCAAGCGGTTTGTCTTTTCTTCTAGTTCCTCGATATATGGTGATCAGAGAGAGATGATACTAACAGAAGATCTTAAGCCCAACCCCATGTCTCCGTACGCGCTGCATAAATTGACGGGAGAATATTATGCGCACCTATATCACAAACTCTATGGACTAGAGACAGTGAGTTTGCGTTATTTCAATGTCTTTGGTCCAAGACAAGATCCGGATAATCCTTATTCAAATTTGATTCCAAAATTCATAAAGTTTGCGATTAACGGCCTGAGACCAAAGGTTAACGGCGATGGGGAACAGAAGAGAGATTTCACTTTTGTCGCTGATGTTGTTAACGCAAATATTTTGGCGGCGACCACAAAGAACAGAAAATGTTTGGGCGAAATGTTTAATGTTGGTTCCGGTAAAAATATATCGGTTAACGACATTACTAAAAAAATTTTTGATCTTGCCAGTTCTAAGGCTAAGTCAAT
Organism: Candidatus Vogelbacteria bacterium; assembly: GCA_016201465.1. GTDB lineage: Bacteria > Patescibacteriota > Minisyncoccia > Phycocordibacterales > UBA12445 > JACQCV01. The sequence goes on from JACQCV010000043.1 coordinate 7,541, forward strand.
TTATGGCCCAGCCTTGGTAGAGCCCCGAACGACATTGGCTGGACTTGAGAAGAGCAAATCAGTATTAGGATATGTGCCGCAATACTCGTTGGATGACGGATTAAAGATAATGTATAATAATCTTATTAATAATTAAGTTGTTGAAAAAATGGAGGAGATAAAAAGGGCCGATGTTCAAGTCGTCCAGCCAAAAATTACCCTAGAGGCGATAAAAAACAAGAGTCATTTGGAGATAGAGGTTAAGGGTAATTTTGGTGCAGTACTTGAAGAGTTAAATACCAAATTAGCCGACAAGTTAGGTAATCTTAAGTTAACACCTCGATCAGCAGAAGGTTTTCATATTACAGTCATTGGGCCAACAGAGAGTAAGGTGCTTCAGACTATGACGGAAGCACAGCTGGCCGAGCTAGAGGCAATTAATAGTAAATTGAAGGATGGTCAAGGAATACATATAGATGGGATTGGATTTATAGATGGGGCAACCCAGGCAGGCATTAGAGAGGCAGATAAAACAAAAAAGACTGCGTTTTTGGCATTTAGTGTCGTTAGTGAAGAGGGAAAGTCAGATATACAGAAGTTTAGAGCTAGTTTAGGTCTACCATCAAAAGATCTTCATATAACTTTGGGGTTCGTAGAGTCAGAGAAGGGTGGAGATATACATATGCAAATAGTTGGCAAGGATGAGAAGGGGAAGGACAAGATGGGGTCTATATCTAAAAAGGCTGATCCAGCGTTTAGAGATCTTTTTTTACATGAACTTCCAAATATGTACATAAAAGTAGGTGAAATCGGTGGTCCAGAAAAGCAGAAAAAGCAAGAGAAGTAAATATTTTTTAAGAAATTATTAACATAAATTATAACAATGAGAGAATCATCATCTAGTGTGGGAAGCGTCGAGATGCAAAAAAGTAATGAGGGCAAAAGACCAAGGGTTACAGCTGAACTTATAAAGAGTCGAGAGGTGCTCGATATACCAGTTCAAGGGAACTTTCAGCCTCTTTTAGATTCGATTAACAGAGATTTGGGTACTGAAATGAAGCCACGATCTGAGGGATTTCACGTTACCCTCTTTGATATAGAGGAAACTAGGGCAGTTGGGGAGAAATTGACTCCACTCGTTCTTAAGATTCTCAATGACCTGAATGATGTCACCGAGAAAGGTGCCGGGATACACGTTGTCGGCATAGGTTACGTCGACGGTAGAACATCCCAATATAATCTTAGAGATGTTGATCGAGCTAAGAGGGTTGTATATATAAAATTAGATTGCCCTAGGCTCGATTGGGTCAGAAGAGAGCTTGGTCTTGATTATACAGACGAAAATGGCGTCGAACATAAGAAAGATTTTCGACTAACTTTGGGTTACGAGGTCGGTGACATACGTAAGCAAGTTGTTGGTCATGACCAGGAAACTGGGAAGAGAATTATGGAGCCGATTCCTAGAGACCTTGACACAATATTTGGGTTGCAAGATAAATTTGGAAAAGACTTGGATAAAGTTTTGAACATTAAATTTGGTGAGATTGGTGGGCCGGATAAAAAGGAAAGACACGGAGGGAAATAGTTACTTCATAGATTTCTTCCACGCGACTTCAAAAATGTTTTTAAAATTACTAGCGATATGATCGTTAGTAATTTTAATTCCGATTAGATTATTTTTTTCCATTGAGAGGATACTTATAACATCGCCTACAATGTAGATCACGAAATCTTTAATCGTATTTTCTTTGGGCAGAAATCTATACTCTGTTTCGATTCGTGATTTATAATATTTCTCACGCGTATGTTCTTCCTTGGAGTCGTTTAAGAGCAGCTTGGTTTTAATATTGTTCTCTTTTCTAAATCTTTTTACTCGTTCGCTCCATTCTTTGGTGAAGATGAATGACCATGGATCTTTCCATACGAATTCGTCACGCAAAATGTACATAGTTGAGTTATTTGGCGCCTCACGGAGCATCGAGAGATAAATCTTTTTTAAGCTTTCTTGCCCTTCGAAGACAATTATTTGAGGTATTTTTAATTCAGCGTTACCGAAGGCTTTCAAAGTTTCTTTGATACCCTCAAGTGACTTTATTTTTTTTGTGACTGAGGCTTCCTCTTTTTTTAGTAAATTTTCTATCGCCGGATATCCCTCGGCCATAAATTGTTTTATCTCGTTTTTAAATGTTGTCCCCACCAGTCCTTTAGCAGTAAGTGAACCAAGGGCGGTGTAGACACTGCTTCTGGCAAGATTACATTTTTTTGCCACGAATGAGGCACTTGCAGGGGAGTTGGCCAATAACGTCCCATAAATGGCTGCTTCGTGGTCGGATAGTCCAATTTCAAGAAGTTGTTTTGTTATATTGTCTGTGATGTTTTGCATGTTGCCGCAATTGTACGACAACTTGAGCATAAATGCAAGCAAGGATAATATGAAGCTAGAAATAATTTGAGAGATGTTTCGGAAATCAGATTCTATAAATTGCAAGGCTTCAGTAGCTTCGAATTTACAAGGTCCCCCGCCCGACTCGCTGCAGACGCAGCTGCGTCGAAGCGGGCGGGTCTGTTCTCCTCATCTGCCCGCCAGCAGACGAGGCCAGACCATTGCAAATCGGAACTAATTACGCCAATGCTGCAATTTTTATAATTTGCTTTTTGCGCATTTCTTCGACCAAAAGGAGACAAAATCATGAACTTTAAAAAAATAGATATCCATTGTCATACTACAAATAGGGTTTTGAGGGGAATGTGTCAGGTCACAGCTACGCTGGACGATATTAGTGCGCTGATGAAAAAGCATGGAGTAGAGAAGACTGTTTTGCTTGCAACTTACTTTCCTCATCGTAGGTCCGGCATTACCAATTTCCGTCTCTATAACTGGATCAAAGATCGCCCTGAGTTTATGCTCTTTGGAAGTTTGGATTTTGAGATCTACTTTTATCAGGGACTCAATGAGCTTGAAGAGTTAGCAGAGATGGGCGTGCTAAGGGGAATAAAGATCTATACTGTTTATCAGGATGTGGGCGTTGAAGATCTTAGGGTTGTAGCGCAGTTGGCCTCAAAATATAAGATTCCCATGATTTTCCACGCAGGTTACAGCCATGCTCTAGATAAGCCGGAATCTCAACTCACTAAGGCCAGCGATATTGCTTGGGTGTCGGAGAATGTTCCTGTAATCGTCAGTCATATGGCCAAGCCTGCCCTGGAAGATCTCATCGAAACAGTTAAGACTCATAATAATCTATACACGGATATGAGCGGACTGGTAAGCTCAGCCAGTGAACAGGAGGATATTCCTCAGGTCGTTGAGATGGTTAAGAGATTTATTAAAGAGTGTAGTCCGGATAAACTTTTATTTGGTACTGACTTCCCGGTTCAGAGTCATGCAGACTCGGTTCGTATTATCGAAGATGCAATGGTTGGATATTCGGATGAGGATAAGGCCAAAGTTTATTATGGCAATGCAGCGAGACTTTTGGGAATGTAATGTTATAGGCGCTAAGTAGTTAGCGCTTTTTATGTTGGGAAGAAACTTCTTTGTGCCGAAAACAGTCGATGGTGTGATCATTTACCATACCCGTTGCCTGCATGTGGGCATAGATTACTGTTGGGCCTAAAAATTTGAATCCGCGCTTCTTGAGATCTGACGCCAAGATTACTGCTTCGGGTATATCTTTCGGGTAGTCTGCTAGTTGACGTAGTTCGTGGAGTATGGGTTTATCTTTTACAAATTTCCAGATGTACGATGAGAAAGAGCCAAATTCTTTTTGAATTTCTAAAAATTTTTGTGCGTTATTAATTGTTGCAATGATCTTTTGACGATTACGAATGATGCCAGCATTCATAAGAAGCTTCGCGACATCACCGTCAGTAAATTTGGCAACTTTTTTTGGATTAAAATTGGCGAATGCCTTTTTATAGTTGTAACGCTTGTGAAGTACTATTCTCCACGAAAGGCCCGCCTGCGCACTTTCAAGAATAAGGTATTCAAATATTTTGTTGTCGTCGTGTACTACAACACCCCATTCAGTATCATGATATGCGGTATATAAAGAGTCGTTTTCTGGTACCCAAGGACAACGTTTCTTATTTTTAATCATAAATAGTTTTCCATATGGTGGGCGGTAAGGGACTCGTGACTTACTGTCGCGGGTGAGTTTCGATTCACTCGCCTTCGGTCTGTTCATAACGAAACTCCTTTCAAGCCCCTTACAAAAATGAAGCAGTTCATTTTCTACCGCCACAAAATACTCCGTATTTTTGTGGGCGGTAAGGGACTCGAACCCCTGACCTTTTCGGTGTAAACGAATTGCTCTACCAACTGAGCTAACCGCCCTTGAGTTAGGAATGACTATATCAGAATCTTGTCAAATATTCAATGACTAGTCTTCTCCAACCCCCAATGTCCCCTGAAACGACTCATCGTTCTTAACGCAAATGTCCCCTCAAATTGGAGGGCGCGAGACAGACGGTTTCCTTTCCATGATGATGGTTACATGAATATCATTATGAAAAA
>JACQCV010000037.1 GCA_016201465.1 Candidatus Vogelbacteria bacterium
GGCCGGTATGCGCTGAAAGTTGCGTAAGATATTTGCGGCGAATAGAATCAGGCGTATTAGGGGGCGTCTGAAATTCTTTTAAAATTTCACCCCACGTCGGCATCTTACTTGCTTTCTGTCACAAGGGATTGGTTGCTGTTGGTCTGGTGGGTTTTCGGGGAAATAAGCTCGAGATACTGTTCGGTCTTGGTGTAGGCGTCTTGGAAACGCTCATAAACCTTCATGAGATCACCGACCCCGGAAGGAGCTTTCGCCTTTGAAATAATTTGTTCGTAATCTTTCTTGATTTTTTCCACAGCTAATGTCTCCTTAATATTTCGTTTTATGCAATATCAATTATAGCCGATACCAATCGAAAGTCAAGGCAGCCGTATGTCAAGGCAACCGTAACCTTTGTCCTGCCTTGACCTGATTTGCCGGGCAACTTGGACTTGGCCAGTCCCAGTTCTTTCAATCCTTTGGTAGTGCAACAGAAGATCATAAATCAAACACCTGAGAATTTTAATGATAATAATTCCTAAGTTGACCAACATCCTTTAATTTATAGATTCCTTTACAATAATAACAATCCTTTAATGGAGTATCTCGGCTTTGCCGTATTTCGGCTTTCCTTCCATAATATTTCAAAAGTTTTTTGGGCACACGTATTCCTGTCCGCCACACCATGAATTCGGTTACCGCCAAAGAAGCAACCGCACCATTAATCGAAACCACTGACGGCCCACTACCGTCCAATAACTCTTGACTTACCCCATACATCCGATCGTCAATATTCTTTTCTGTATCCGTAGAAAAACCTCTACGAATTTCATTTTGATCTAGTTCCCCCATACACATAAGACAAGATTCCCCATTCAGTGAAAACATAACTCGTCCTCCAAATTCTTCTCCTCCATCTAAAATTTCTGAGGAAAGGTCAATGTAAGGAGTCCCTAAAATTGATGTGTAATGAGTCAAAAAAAGTCTAACTGAATCATTGTCAACACAACCAAACAAAATATCTGAATCTTGGAGCAATTGAATTGCGCTTTCATGAATAACCGAGTGGGATAGTGTAATTACTGAACTTTCGGAAGAAATCATTTTAATCAAGCGAGAGATAATATCGGACTTGAATCTGTTTTTTTCGACGTCCTCGGAGATAGCGCCGATTAACCGATTCAAATTCGATTCCTCAACATGATCTGCGTCGACTAGAATAAATCTTCGGACTCCTAAATAGGCAAGTTGTTGGGCAAGGTGGCTTCCGAGTCCACCGCATCCTATAATGGCAACTTTTGCGTTCTGGATAGCTTTCTGTCCTTCGACGCCAAAAAATGCTAAATGTCGTGAGTACCTCTTCTCTTCCATTGGGAATTCCTTTTGTCTAAATAGACAGCTGTCATATTGGTCGGTTTTAAAATTTTACCATCATCGGTTACAATATGTTTTAAACGCCTATGGACATGAGGACTATCAACCCAGACAATCGCATCAAAATCTTTTCGGCCAAAAACAAGCGCCATATATGGAACGCCTCCCAGTCGCCACCAAAGTTGAGGGACAAGCTCTTTAAATCCTTCTAAGTCATAACCTGAAAAACTTACCCCTTTCTTGGAGAAAGGATGTGAGTGCGCCTCGATGATTGATGCTTTAAATTTTGAGGCTTTTGCCATGATTCGATTCCAGCCTTCTTCTCCAATTTCAAGACCACAATATCCGCCTGATTCCAATTCTTTTTCTTGAATTAGATCCATATCTAAAAATTCGAAGAAAATTAAGCCATCAATCTTGACAGTTTTCATGAATAAGAATCCCGCCATCTCACCCTCTTGGCTAAGAAGATGAGACCGGAAATCATTATAAATGTTGGTTGGCAATTGTAATACAGCTTCCACTATGTCACTTCCCGAAAACGGTCTATAAATGTCCTTATAAAATCGAGCATATTGCTCCCAGAATATAAGTCTGCCGTTGGCCGCCATCCTTCCGGCTGCCAAGAAAACTTACCCCAATTATCTCCAAAGGGAGTGCCTACGGGCTCCGTATAGTTCGTAGGCATCTGTAAACCTTTTAATCTTAGACATGGCCTTACATGAATTCCGTACGGAGCCTGTCCAGGATATCCGGGAATTGGGAACTGTGCCAATACTTCAATTACAGTTTGATTCCAAATCCCTTCAGGCAATCGATAATCGGGGATACGTATCCATCCAGCCTCATGGTATTCAGCGTTCAGATAGAATCGCCGAATTAAAGCGACCTCTGCTTCAATTCGTTCTTTCATGGTTATCCTCTTTTAAAGCGTATCTTTTTCCCAAAACGATGGCCGGGCTTAAGTTCTATTATTTCACTTTCACCCAAGGTTCTCTCAGTATTATCAGGAAAGATTTCAACAACGGGCTGATCGGACGGGAGTCCTCCGAGTTGACGAATCTGAGGGACAGTGATCGTATCGTCATCCCAAAAATACTCTTTGTCCTCGATCGAAATAAAATATTTTGGCCCGGGTTTGAGTTCAGATTTTTCATTCATTTTTAGTTTCCTCCTTGTTAACTTTTAACTTTACATGACCAATTTGGGGAATCATCCCCTTTATGGCGATTATTTTCCCACATCAGAGGCTGTAAATTATCGATATGATCAGTTCCGCCTTTTGAAACTGGCTTGATGTGGTCAATTTCCCAGCCCCATTGCTCAGTTTTTCCATGCCTGCTTCTCTGCATGCTCGCACCACACTTATCTTTTCTGTAACTTGGATACCCGGGCTCAGGGGTTCCTTTTTGCCAGACAGCTTCAATAAAACTCTCACTGAATGATCTTCCATCAGTTGTTGTGTTCGGTGATCGTCCCATTTTATTCCTCCCTATTATTTGCTTCTGTTATACGGCGATTGATTGGTCGGCTTCAAAGAAATCTTTTCTTCGGAAACTTTGGCATAGACGCCCAATATCGGACGGCCGAGTTTTAGTCCTATTACGGGCGTCGGCGTGTTTTGCCTGGCAAGCTGTTTCATCGCTTTGACTTCGCCTGACGTCCAGTGCTTTCCTGCATTTCGGATGTATTTAGCCATTGATTTTACCTCCTTTCACGGTATAATGTTGTTGTGCAAATCTCATGCCATTTCTATCAACAGTAATTATTATGTTATTAGAATGTATAATTATCATATTAGTGCAAATCTGTCAAGCAAAAAAAATTTCCCCTCCCATTATTTTATCCAAATAATACTCAAAACTCGATTTTCATAAATCCCTGAAGAATGCTCCATAAACTTTCCCCTCATTCGTCCATGAAACCAGTACTCACATTTAGTCTCAATCGGTCGCACCAATCCTCGAAAACCTTTGTCTAAAATTTTGGAAGCCTGGGATAGCCGCCCAAGCTTGTGATCTCTTTTGATTTTTAGATAAAGGTTAGATGAAGTCTTCCCCCACTTAATTAAACCATTCTCAGAATAGATCACTGCAGCGGGCACTGAAGTTACTTGCATCAGTCGTAGCCCGGCTGCCTGCTGAGAAACCTCAAAAGCCTGTCCTATCTTTAGAATATCTTCATATCCCTTGATTTTGATTCCAATGGTCTTCTTTATTAATTTTTCCGGCATGAGCAGATTAGAAGCAAATTCATCTGCTTCGCGCTCATGTTCTGTTTTTTGTCCACTATCAATTTGACAACTCTTTTCATCCATATCAACGTTCTTTAAAAAAAAGTGCCCCATCTCATGCGCGATAGTAAATCTTTTACGTCCCAATGAAGAAATCTTTTTATTAACCTTTATTGCGGCCCATTTTTGATCTTTTGGAAACAAAATCCAGCCATCTGCATCAATTGTAGTGCTTTCAGAAATTTCTATAGAATTTTCTTTGGCTATCTTATTTAAATCAACGGGTGCGCTACCAATCCTGCATTGCCTAATAACTCGTTCAGCAACTTCTGCTGGCCGCTCTGGGGTTGGCATTGAGCTATTATTTTTTTCATAACGTTCTTTTAGTTCTTTAAAATGAGCTATCAATTCTTGCCTTGCCTCATCGGGCAAAGATTTTAATTCTCGAAAACCAATTCCGATTTCTTTTTCAAGAGATTTGATATCTTCTCGTATTTCATGAATAACAGAAGCAGTTGCAGGCAAAAGCTCTTCTTCTTTGAGATTCAATTCTTTAATAAAGAGGGGGATTTTATTCTTAGGGACAAGCCTCTTCCCTTTTTCGATATTCGATAAGATTGATGCGGGGATATCTAGCTTCTTTGCTAATTCCTTTTGAGGTGTTTGAC
>JACQCV010000002.1 GCA_016201465.1 Candidatus Vogelbacteria bacterium
CTACATCTTCAAAATACATAAAAAACCGCTCATCAAAAAAACCGATTTTCTCAACCACTTCGCGTTTAATCAGCATGCAAGCCCCAGAGACGTAGTCGATTGGCGGGACGCCCTTTTGTAGTGACGCGTACTCACGGTGTACCGGTCTCCCGATGGGCCAGATCACCCGTCCGCCATAGTCATAAACATCTTTACCAAGACGTGCAAAATGTAAAATCGGAGAAGTAATATCAAACTCGGATTCTAAAAGGTGCTTCAGATCCTTCTGCGATATGACGACATCGGGATTTATGAGCAAGAAAATATCCACATCTTTCTCCATAGCCCTTTTCAGTCCAACATTTACCCCTCCCGAAAATCCCAGGTTACGATTAGTCTCAAGTAAGATTGCTTTATTATATGCAGACCTCCCCAATTGCTCTTTGGACCCATCTGTCGAACCATTATCAATTATTAGGGTTGTTGCGATCGATCGAAATTGCTCAAGTATTAGCACTAATCTTTTGGTGCTTTCCCTTCCATTAAAATTTATTAATATTGCTACTGCTTTACTCATTTATTGGGTCTAGCTAAGATAAACGTTTGGTCTCCAGACTGGAATATGTTTGAAAACCATAACAGTAATCTAAATACTGCCCCCTTAATACCAGGAACTTTATAATAAAGGTTGGTTTTTTTGATCTTTATTACCTCTAGTCCATTAGCTTGAAGAAGCATCTTTAAAGTCTTGTCCGAGAACTGCCATATATGTTGCCACGGAACCAGTCCATACCACTTGCACCTAAATAGACGGAACATTAAGGAATCTATATTCGGACATGCGACTAAAAGCAGGCCACTCTTAGAAGAAAGATATTTAATTTTTTCCAAAAATTTCCGAGGATTCTTTATGTGTTCTAGAACGTGATTTAGTACTATGACATCAAATTTTTGTCTTGTACGAAATTTTTCTAACGTTTTTCTATAGAGATCCAGTTTTAAAACTCTCTTGCCGAGGTTCACGTACGGAACGGATGGATCAATTCCCACTGCAACATAGCCTCTTCTACCAGCCTCTTTCACCACCCAACCCATTCCGCACCCAACATCAAGAAGGCTCCCACGGTTTACATTAGGCAGGAAGTCCAGTATCTCTCGCGCATAGTCAGCAAACTGTTCCCGCTGAACTAGGTAGTGTTTTTCAGCTTCAGACTTACTCATATAGAGATCGGGTGAAGGACCTGAAATGAGGTCGGTTAATTTCGTTCTAGTTAGCTTGCACCCCTTACAACTCGTTAGAAAGAATTTTTTACAATCAAGAGCCGTACGATATGCTTTCCCGCCACAGATAGGACAAGTGAGCATGTTATCCATAAAGTAGATTTCGATAAATATCTTCCAGCCTGCTTGAGAAGTCCGAAGCGTCATAGCGCTTATGGACAAGCTGTATTGCTAACTTAGAAAGCTTCTTTCTCTCGTCCGAATTTTTAATTAGATCTACCAGTGTCTCCGAAAACTGCTCGGGGTTTACTACCTTGCCTCCGATACCGACCACTTCGTCAACTGACCCATTTGATAGAGCCAGCACCGGCAAACCACAAGCCATAGCTTCAACCAAAACCATTCCAAACTGCTCGTTCCAGGTTTTAGAACCACGAACCGGATGTATAAGGATATCGCAAAGAGAATATAGCCTGGGCATATGAGAATATTCTACTTCCCCAACTAAGAAAATATTTTTTAGACAGTGTTTGTGTATATATTCGTCTATTTCGCTTCTAAGAGGTCCGGTCCCAGCTACGAATAACTCTACCTTCGTGTTGTTCTTAAATAGGCGACAGTATACTTCTAACAGATCCAGAATTCCCTTCTCAATTACCAAGCGACCGACAAATAGAAGTTTTATGTTTTTGTTTTTTTTATGACCGTAATATGAATTGCTAGTGATTGGCCTGAAAACTGACAAATCCACGCCCGGATATAATAATTTTATCTTTCTTTCGTCAGCACCCTCTTTTACCAGTGCATATTCCGCACCTTTTGTAACCGTTAAAAACATATCTACTTCGGATATACTCCGTTTTTTATAACTCTTCCTGCCTAAAATAGCTTCATTGTTAAACGGAATGTTCTCCCAAACCGTAGAAACAACTTTTCTAACATATCCTTTCTTTTTTGCATTTAGGCACTGTTGTGTGAAGCTAAAATATGTTTCCGCACAATGGGCAATGTCAAATCCTTTAAGTGAATTTTCAAGACCATATAGAATATGTGCATCTACAAAAAACCTATTCAATAAAGCCATTCTGTACTTGGAAATTTTTCCGAAATTCAAGTCTGCGGGAGAAAATAACTTTCTATGCTCGAGGTCAATCTTCGGGAGTACTTCGGAAATTGGCTTATATCCGGTAAAAAGAACGACTTCGTGTCTAGTCGCTAGGCTCGCGAAATTTTGTAGTTCCCAGGGGTTAGCGAAGTCTCCTCTGACAATTGCGATTTTCATGTTTTCTGCTGAAGTTCCCAAATTTTTATCTTTTCAACAAAATTATAAAGAGCGAACATTAAACTCACGACCAAACCGTTACGTCCATCTAGGAAGCCAAATTGAATAAAGTATAGTTTTATGAACGTCCGAACAGGCGCGAGAAAAATTCCGAACCAATATATCCTACTCTCCTTAACGAGCACCGCCGAATCTAGAGAAGTATACCTATTCATTTTCTCAATAAACTGGGCGATAGAGTTGAAATTATAATGGTAGTAATAATTTTTAAGGAACCCTGTTTCTCCCTCAACTTTTATTTGCTGATGAAATCGAAATGGCGCATAAGACCATTTTTTATTTCTAAATAGCCTTAGCTCATGTGACCCGGACTTTACGAACCCATGTTTCACTTCTGACCCAAACATAAATATTCGGTTTGGTATGTTATAACCGTTTATTTCGTCGTAATCTCTCGTTAGTATTCTCTTTATTTCTACTTGTAGTTTTGGAGTTAGTTCCTCGTCGGAGTCTAATTTTAAAATCCAGTCTCCTTTAGCTCTTAACATCCCCAATTTTCTATTTTTATCAAAATTTCCGTCGACTGGAATGTTTTTAATTATTTTAGCACCATAGGCACGCGATATCAGAAGTGTTTTGTCCGTTGAACCCATATCCACCACTATGATCTCATCTGCCCACTTAGCGCTCTCTAGGCAGCGAGATAGAATTTTTCCAACATTGAAAGTGGGCACGACTACCGAAATTGTTTTTCTGCCTATTGACATTGTTAGTAAATCTATTTACCGTTAAACACAGCAATGAAACTCTACCTTAGACTGTTTTTTCTCTTTCTATCCCTAACATTATACCTAAATCACACTTCCCCAAGTTACGCTTCGCAACTTAATTGGATATCGACCTACTCCTCTTTTGGCGAGCCAACAACAATTAAAATCGCGCCTAGCGATAGAAACATAGTCTACGCGTCTTTAAGACTCACGAATAGCTTCGACCTACTTAAGTCAACCGACGGTGGCTTAACTTGGAAATCTATTAAAAGTAATCTAACTGATGGGCTGGATGTTAATTGGATCTCTGTCTATAAGACTAACCCCGACGTCGTGGCTATTAGTTTGTGGAATAGTGGTGCCTATATTTCTGAAGACGGAGGACAAAGTTGGTCTAAAATATCAAATTTTTCATATACCAGATCCATTGAAATCCACCCAACGGATGTGAATACTATATACTTGGGCGTTGGTGGAAACCACGGTGGCGATTCTGGTTTATATAAGTCCATAGACAAGGGCGTTACTTGGACAAAATTCAATAACCTGCGAAGCGACAATAATGCACAGATTTTAATTGATGGTTCTGCTCCAGAGACAGTTTATGCCGACATCGACCCGGATTTTTTTAGGTCTTACGATGGTGGAAATTCCTGGGTCCAATTGCCTCTGTACCGAGCGTATGCAAACTCAATTTTAGATAATCGGGATCCTAATACGGTTTATACTCCTAGCTTCGATATCGACCCGGGTATCTATAAATCTCTTGATCAAGGAAATACTTGGAATAAAAACATTAGCTTTGTCGGAAACCCGTTTCGACTTACGCAAAACGAGACTGGTGTGATCTTCTCGAGTGTAGCTAGCGGTGACGCCGGAGTTTGGCAAAACACTGATGGAAGTGCGTCTTGGCAGAACGTCGGAGATGTTGCGTGGGGAAGCTCACCTACATGGGGAATTGATGCCAAAGGAGAAAAAATAATTGTCGGGGTTGCTGGTTTAGGAATATTTTATGCCAATGTAAATCCCTCTCCCGCTCCCAACCCCGTTGTCTTTATTCCCGGCTTTGGGGCGAGTTGGTCGTATAATGGACTGGTTCTCAACTGGCAGACGACTTACAAAGACTGGTCGCTTTTCCCAAAGTTTACGGATGGATATTACGGGCCACTCCTGACTTCGCTCCAATCGGCCGGCCTCAAGACCGACCAGAACCTGTTCACTTTTGCCTACGACTACCGAAAATCCATCACCGACAATGCCGTGTCTCTGAATAGTTTTCTCACCAACGAGGTGGCCACCAGAAACGCCAGTCTCAAAGCCAATGTCGTGGCTCACAGTATGGGCGGCATAATCGCCCGCCAGTGTTTCGAAAAAACCATCGGCTGCAGCGACAAAATTAATAAGATCGTTACCGCCGGAACGCCTCACCAGGGGCTGACGGCGTCATACGATTTTTGGGAAGGCGGCAAAGTCGTCGAGAAAGATCTTCTACGGCGGTTTTCCGAGAATCTGATCGTACACCTCATAAGTACCCCCTTTGGTTCCGTCAAGGACCTGGTCCAGGCAAATTTTCCCGGTGTCCGCGATTTAC
>JACQCV010000040.1 GCA_016201465.1 Candidatus Vogelbacteria bacterium
CCTGGAAAACTCTGCAAGAATATTTACATTTTTACAATTACGAAAGAATCCATTTAGGAAAATATCTTAATGGCATGATACCGGTCGAGAAACTTAATTATTATTTATCCACAGTGTCACCCTTGAAGGGTAACTAAAGGATTTGCTCCGCGGGTAGGATTCGAACCTACGACCAATCGCTTAACAGGCGACTGCGCTACCACTGCGCCACCGCGGAATATGACCCCTCATCGCAAATCCGTTTCCAAATCTGTATGGGGATCAATATTTTAAAAAAAGAACATTCCTTTCCGTCAGCACACCAGCGTTCAATAAATGGCATCATAACAAAATCAATTGAAAAAGGCAAAGGACTATAATAAAAAGACTTGACACCTTGTCAATTATATGTATAATGGAGCTTGGAGTTAAAGATAGCTTGCACTTTGTAATTTAGGCCCCAAACAACAATATTCGACAGGAAGTCGAATAATTTCCCTGCTTACGCTAGGAAAGAAAGAAGGAAATCATGTCTAACGAGGCAAAGAAAGGCGACGACAACATCGTCATTGGTACCAGGTCAACCGTCCACTTGTTTGAGTTCGTGACACCCGAGGGTGAGGCACTGAAAATCAAGTCCCCCACAAACAATCTGAAGGAACTACTCAAGCTCGAACCTACGGCCATGAAGATCATCAATTTGGCTATGTGTTTCAGAACTCGCGAAATCACCAGGGTTGTATATGAAATCGACGGAAAGGAAACTACTACCGAGACGGCCCCAAGCGAGACGCCAACGGCGTGGACATTCTTTCCTGCCTACGGATCCGTTATCACCCAAGATCAAGCTGCAAAGTCGGATGACAATCTGAGTGTGGCACTTCTCGAGACCATGAAGAAGTATGACGTGAAAGCTCTCTTCTTCTCGAGTGATAATGGTGGCATATCAATCCCCTTCGATGCCGAGGGTGGCGACAAGATTCTGACGGTAGACGAACTTGCTGAGATCCTGAGCGCTCTTGGTGAGACGGTTGGCGAGGCCACCATTCCAGCTGAAACTCCCGCAAAGATGAAGCCAATTCCTGTTGTGTCCGATCCCAACAGAAAGCCTTTCGATTACAAAAACGATAGCGCATTCAACCTTGACAAAAATATAGATAGGATTTCTGTCAACAATGGAAAAGTATTGGTCGACCCAAGAAATATGTCTATCGAATGACATTGAGCCCGCACGATTGAGTGATTCAGTCGGACGGGCTTTTTTTATTCTCAAATTATTGTAGAATCACGACATTCAACATGCAATCAAAAAAACTTAAAATTTTAGTAGTACTCGGACCAACTGCCACTGGTAAAAGTGACCTGGCCGTAAGACTTGCAAAAAAGTTCGACGGTGAGATTATTTCGGCTGACTCCAGACAAGTATATAAGAGCATGAGTATTGGTACAGGTAAGATCACCAACAAAGAGAAGAATGGCATCAAACACCATCTTCTCGACGTCGCATCACCCAAAAAGATTTTTACTGTGGCGGAGTACAAAATACTCACAGAGCAAGCTATTCATAAAATAACTTCAAAAAATAAAACTCCAATTATATGTGGGGGTACGGGATTCTATATTCAATCTATCGTTGATGATCTTCAAATTCCTGAAGTACCTGCAAATTTTGTTTTACGACAACAACTCGAAAGTAAGTCGCTTGGTGAATTGAACACCAAACTAATAAAGCTTGACCCTATAAGGGCAAAAAATATTGATTCTAAAAATAACGTACGGTTAGTACGCGCAATTGAAATAGCTATAGCTTTGGGCAAAGTACCAAAAATAAAAAAGGGATTTAACAAAAAATACGAATTTCTGCAAATTGGGTTAACCCTCAATAATAAAAAACTTGAAGAAAAAATTAATAAAAGGTTATCAAAAAGAATCAGGGCTGGTATGATCGCTGAAGTTAAAAAAATACATAAAAGCGGCATATCATGGAGGAAACTAGAGAGCTTCGGGCTTGAATATAAGTTCGTTGCCAAATATCTACAAGATAAAATTACAAAAGGCGATATGATCCGATTACTGGAAATAGCAATCAGACAGTATGCCAAACGCCAGGTAACTTGGTTCAAACGTGATAAAACAATTAAATGGTTTGATCCGAAAGATTATAAAAAAATAGCCGCGCAAGTTCAAAGCTTTATATAACGAGGCAGGTGCGTAGAAAATTTAGTTCTCGGAGCGGGGCTTCATTAGCTTCGAATTTACAAGGTCCTCGGTTCTCCCTCGTCTAATTGCTGGTAGACTCGGAGACCATTTCAAATCGGAACTAATTACGCCCTACTCCAACCCCGCCTTGATCTCATTGAATTCATTTTGGACTTCCTTTAAACGGCCGCGCAACATTTTGATAAGCCCCACACCCTCCTTCACCTTCTCCATCCCCTTCTCAACGTCCACCTCACTCTCATTCTCAAACCAGTCCGCGATAGATTCCAGTTTCTTCAACGCCTCATTTATGTCTACTTTTTTCATAATTCTATTTATTAACTTTATCAACAATTGATTCAACTGATCCATCCAAAAGCAAAGTCTTTAACCTTGTACCCACCCTAACCTTTCTAACATCTCTGATAACCACTCCAGACAAATTGGTAGTTAAACTATACCCCAAACGAAGTGTCCTCTCGGGATTTGCCAAGATAATCAACTTTTCGATCCTACAAATAGCATCACTTTTCTTCTCTATCGCCTGCTTGATGACCATTATTGCGTCTTTTGTAATTCTCTCCGATAACCCTTCAAAATTTACAAACACTGCCCTAATTTGCCCAACCATTTTAGAAACGAAATTTTGTGCGCGATCGTTTGCACCCCTTATCGCATTCTCACAACTCTTCATGATTTTATCCTGTATGGCCGGTAATCCAAAAATAAGTCCATCCCATGTGCTATTTATCAAATTGGCCACTGCCGTAGGAGTGGAGACGGAAACGTCCGCAACCAAACACGATATAGGAACATCGACGTCGTGACCAATTCCAGCGATCACTGGGATATTAGAGGCGAAGATCTCACGACAAACTAACTCATTGTTAAACGCCTGCATACTTTCGAGACTTCCCCCACCACGTATAATTACTAATGCCTCAAGCTCCGGTTTATGTATATTAAACCACCTAATTGCGCCAACTAACTGGTCAGCAGCATTCTTGCCCTCAACCTTCGAATTAATAAAAC
>JACQCV010000003.1 GCA_016201465.1 Candidatus Vogelbacteria bacterium
ACCTGACGTTTTTCATAATGATATTCATGTAACCATCATCATGGAAAGGAAACCGTCTGTCTCGCGCCCTCCAATTTGAGGGGACATTTGCGTTAAGAACGATGAGTCGTTTCAGGGGACATTGGGGATTGGAGAAGACTAAAAGTTGACAACTTGGGGCCTATTTTGCTAGTATAATCGGCACGTTTGCGATCAAGTAAATCGCAATTTTATTTGGTAAATTATTAAGAACACAACAGATGGCGAAAACATCGGTAATAGCAAGATCAAAGAAGACACCAAAATTTAGTTCGCGCAAGGTTTCGCGATGCTTTAGATGTGGAAGGAAGCGTGGATATATGAGAGACTTTGATTTGTGCCGAATCTGTTTCAGAGAATTGGCCAATGACGGGAAGATCCCGGGTGTAAGAAAATCATCATGGTAAACGATCCAATAGCAGATATGATAACAAGAATCAGGAATGCCGGCGCTGTCGGTCATTCTTCGGTTTTTGTTCCTTTTTCAAAAATTAAAAACGAAATTGCCAATACTCTAGTCAGAGCGGGATATGTTAAATCTTTTGCCGTAGTTGAAAAGGCAGAAGGAAAGAAAAAGCCGTTTAAATTTTTGGAGATTGTCGTGGCATATAAGGGGACTCCATTTGCAACCGGCGCTAAAACTCCAAAGATAAGTGATGGCTGGAGAGTGTCAAAATGCTCTAGGAGGATTTATACGGGGGTGAAGACAATGAAGCCTATTAGGCAAGGATTTGGTGTTTCAATCTTGTCCACCACTAAAGGTATTTTGACTGATAAAGAGGCAAAGAAAGAGAACCTGGGTGGTGAGGTATTATTAACCATTTGGTAGACTTTTAACTTTTTACTTCACAAATGTCTAGAATTGCTAAAAAACCAATAACAGTTAATGATAAGATTAAGGTAAGTTTGACTCCAGAGAAAGAGGGCTATTTATTTAAGGTTGTCGGTCCGCTGGGAGAAAATTCTAGATTTTTTAAGAAAGATATAAAAATTGAGATTGACAGTGAGGGGGTTAAATTAACTCCTACTAAACCAGAGCTTTTGGAGCAGAAGGCCTTGTGGGGAACATACGCCGCGCACATCAAGAATATGATAGAAGGTGTTACTGTGGGATTCAAAAAAAGTTTACAGATCGAGGGGATTGGGTATAAAACTCAGATAGCTGGAAATAGGATGACGTGGAGTCTGGGGTTTTCACACACAATCGACGTCGAGGTGCCAAAGGGTCTTAAGGCTACCGTTGAGAAGAATAACGTTTCTATAACGGGTGTTGATAAGGAGGCTGTCGGTCAATTTGCTGCTCAGATAGTTGCCATGAAGCCGCCGGAGCCTTATAAAGGTAAGGGTATAAGATATGAGGGTCAGCATGTCAGAATCAAGGAGGGTAAGAAATCAGTAGCGTAAAATTTATGATGAAAGGAAAATTATCAAAAAGAGAACAGAGAGAAAGAAGACACCGAAGGATTAAGGCCAAGGTTTTTGGTACTGGTGATATGCCTAGGCTTTCTGTTTATCGATCAAATAAGTTTATTTATGGTCAACTAGTTGATGATCGTTCTGGCAAGACAATAATGGCTGTGAGTGACATTAAACTAGATACTGGCACAAAAAAAGGTAAACTTGAGAAGGCCAGGATTGTCGGGGCTATGCTCGGAAAGATGGCGGTTGATAAGAAGATAAAGAAAATTGTTTTCGATCGAGGCGGGTTTATTTACACTGGTCGCGTTAAGGCATTAGCTGAAGGCGCCAGGGAAGCAGGATTGCAATTTTAATATGACTAATACTGATACAAAAAAAGAAGATAAAAAAACTGAAGTTGCTGTGCCTGTAACATCAGCGATTCCAGTTAGTGGTTCAATCATACCTTCAGCAACCGCCAGTGCCAGACCACCATTCAGAAAAAATCAGGGACGACCGCCATTTGGCGCGAACAAAGGAGGTTTTGGTGGGAGGCCGGGCTTCGGGGGTGGTAAATTTGGCAGAGGTGTTCCTGGTTCAAGGCCCGATATGGATACTAAGGTTCTTTCAATAAGAAGAGTGGCTAGAGTCATTGCCGGAGGTAAAAGATTCACTTTTTCCGTTTGTTTGGTGCTTGGTGATAAGAAGGGTTCAGTTGGAGTCGGTATGGCTAAGGCAGGAGGCACATCAGAGGCAATAGAGAAGGCAACTAGAGATGCCAAGAAGAATATGATTAAGATCAATTTAACCAAATCGATGTCCATTCCCCACGAGACAAGGGCCAAGTATTGTTCAGGTGTAGTTGATTTGAGGCCGGCACCAGGAAGAGGTTTGATTGCAGGCTCTGCTCCTCGAGTCGTGTTAGCTCTTGCTGGTATCACAGATATTAATGCTAAAATAATTTCGGGAAGTAAGAACAAAATTAATAACGCCAGAGCCACATTTGCAGCGCTTAAGAGTCTTTCAGAATAAATTTATGCAGATACATCAAGTAAAAAGATTACATAAGAATAAGCATAAAAAACTCGTCGGTAGAGGAGGTAAGCGTGGTACAACATCTGGTAAGGGTACTAAGGGTCAGAAGGCGAGATCGGGTAGAAAGATCAGGCCAGAGATTAGGGATGTTATTAAAAGAATTCCAAAATTGCGAGGACGAGGTAAGAATATTTTCCAGAGTATTCAGACGAAGCCACAGCCAATAAATTTCGCTGCGCTTGAGGTGTTTAAGGACGGTGAGAAGGTTTCTCCAAAGACACTAATGGCTAAGAGTTTAGTTAGATACGAAGGTGGCAAACTTCCAAAGGTAAAGATCTTGGCCGGAGGTGAGCTTACAAAGAAACTTAAATTCGAGAATTGTCAGTTTTCAGATGATGCCAGAGCGAAGATAGAAAAAGCCGGGGGAACGATCAAATAATTTTAAAAAAGTGAAAGATTTCTGGGGAAAAATAAGTCTTATCTGGAATGACAAAGAATTGCGAAACAGAGTCTTCTTTGTGTTTGGAATGCTTGTCGTCTTCCGTTTCATTTCAAACATTCCGATTCCGGGAGTCGATGTGCTTAAATTGCGGGCGCTATTTTCTAGTAATCAATTTTTTGGTTTGTTAAACATTTTTTCTGGTGGTGGTTTACACAACCTTTCGGTTGTTATGCTTGGAGTTGGTCCATATATCACTTCGTCGATCATCATGCAGCTTTTGACTATGATCTTCCCAAGCATGAAGGAGATGTACCAAGAGGAAGGGGAGGCAGGTCGCAGAAAGTTTGCACAATACTCAAGAATCCTATCTGTTCCTTTGGCCATGCTACAGTCTTTTGGCTTTTTGGTTTTACTTCAGAAGCAGGGTGTCTTGTCTGCTTCGCTTACATCACTTGATCAAGTTGTTAACGTGTTTATTATAACCGCTGGTTCAGTGCTACTTATGTGGCTGGGCGAGCTTATTAATGAGTATGGTATAGGTAATGGTGTCTCGCTCATAATTTTTGCTGGTATCGTTTCAAGAATTCCCACCACGATTAGCCAGTTATTCTACCAGTTTGATGCGTCGCAGATTCCTTTGTATGTAATGTTTATTGTCGTCGCTATTGTTACGATCGCTGCCGTCGTCGTTATCACCGAAGCTGAAAGACCGATACCAGTCACTTATGCCAAGCGCGTTCGTGGTTCTAAGGTTTATGGTGGAGTCTCAACATATATCCCCCTAAGATTAAATCAAGCTGGTGTTATTCCGATAATTTTCGCTCTATCTATTTTATTGTTTCCCCAAATGTTGGTGAATTTGTTGTCCGGTGTGAATAACGCCGTTATTGCCAAAATCGCGGAATTTCTGAGTTTTGTTTTGAATAACCAGGTAATTTATGGTGTTGCCTATTTCCTCTTAGTTATGGTCTTTACATACTTCTATACAGCGGTCACATTCGATCCCGATCAAATTGCGGACAATCTTCAGAAGGGTGGTGCGTTTATACCGGGTGTCAGACCTGGTAATCCGACTTCAGAGTATATAGCTAAAATAACTACGAGACTTACCTTGTTCGGATCAGTTTTCTTGGGATTGGTTGCTATTCTCCCACTTATCATGCGAGCGATCACTGGCGATGCCAGTTTAGCCATCGGAGGCACTGCGCTCCTGATTGTTGTCTCTGTTGTTATTGAACTCATTAAACAAATCGACGCCCAAGTGGCAATGAGGGAGTACTAAGTTTTCAGTGCAGATTGACTTTTTGTATGTCATAGAGTAGTTTAAATTTGAATTTTACAGAAAAGGAGGTTGGTATAGATGAAGAAAGTTGATGCTAGTATTCCTTGTTTCCATTGCTGTCGCACGCTGGTATTTGAAGATAATGATGGACAGACCGTTGACCTGGTGTGCCAAAACAGCTGTAAACAGTATCGGACACAGTGGACACGCGAAGAATATAATAGATTCGTCGCAATTAACGAGTGGAAGGATAGGGAGTCGAGAAAGTGGTATGTCGGAACTTGCGTTCCGCAATTGCCAACGCTTGTCGAGTGTCATTATGGTTATTCGATAGAGTTGATCGAGCCCGGTGAATGCTTCGAGGATTTTAAAAAGAGACTAACAGCAAAGTTAGTTGAACAGGGTTACTACCCGTGTCGCCACAAGGTTGAGCCGAGCTTTTCTCAAAGTTCTCCTTGGTGAAGGTGTTTATCGTGAGCTGTGGTCATGCCACGGCTTTTTAATTTGATTTTTCGCTGAAATTTTGTATACTGTTCACTTAGTAACTAACAAATA
>JACQCV010000039.1 GCA_016201465.1 Candidatus Vogelbacteria bacterium
AACCTGACGTTTTTCATAATGATATTCATGTAACCATCATCATGGAAAGGAAACCGTCTGTCTCGCGCCCTCCAATTTGAGGGGACATTTGCGTTAAGAACGATGAGTCGTTTCAGGGGACATTGGGGATTGGAGAAGACTCTCTTTTTAATTCAGGACGCAGATTTGCTATACTAGTGCCATGAAGATTGTTATAGTCCTGTTTGTTGCCGTTTTGTTTTTAACTCTATATATTTACGTTAAGCCGTCGACTTATCAAGAAAAAGTATTAAAAGATATTACAAACATGACCATAAAGAGCTCTTCTTTTATAGATGGGGGACAATTACCCAAAAAGTATTCTTGCGACGGAAACAAAATCAATCCTCCTCTCGAGTTTTCAAATATTCCGCAAAGGACTAAATCACTCGCGCTGATTGTGGAAGATCCAGATGCGCCTCAGTCGTCATACGCTCCAGACGGAGTTTGGGTTCACTGGTTGGTTTGGAATATAGATCCAAAGAAAAATAAAATCGAAGAGGGTGAGATTGGTTTTGGCGTCGTTGGGTCAAATAGTTCTGGAAAACAGCAATATTATCCTCCATGTCCGCCAGGTGGGGAGCATCGGTATATTTTTAAACTTTACGCGCTCGATATAATTTTGGACTTTCTAGCTGGCGGGAATAAGACCGAGTTACTTAAAGCAATGGATAAACATATCTTGGATACTGCAGAAACATTCGGTAGATATACTCGCTAATCAATATTGAATTATCCAGACGGCCGTGGGTATTATCAATGTTAAGAAGCGATAGGCAAAGTAGATAATTCCCCCAGCGTGATATAATTTTGGTATTAAAAATAAGAGTAAAATTTTATGAAATTTAGAAGTTTTGAATCGAGTTCGAATGCCAAATCTTTGGCGCGGGAATTGATCGATCATAAAAAGCTTTCGATGGAAAAAAAGGAAGATGACCAAAGGATTGAAGAACAAGAGGGGGCGGAGCTGGAGGAGATGTCTGAGGCTGGTAAGATTGAACAATTGAGGAAGGCACACGAGTTTGCGGCCATCGCTTTGGAAGTTGATGCTATATATTCGGCCGACATTGATTGGAAAATAAAATATGATTTAATTTTTTCGGAAGATATCAAAGATAAAATTTACACTATTTATCCATCATTCAACTATTACGATTCAGATACCAGTTATGAGGACGATGTGAATGCCTTCGCGGCTGCCGTGACCGCGAAAGGACACAATCTTACTGCCCAGGGATTTGGCTCTCTTTCGGATCTTCAGTTAGAAATTTATAGAGAGGCTTTTTATGCAGCTGAAAAAGTTGAATCTCAATTCCAAAGGAGACTTAAAAACTTTATAGAACTTGTAGATACAGCTGATGAAATATACAAGTCTGATATATCTCCTGAGATGAAATATGAACTAATAATCAAAGATGATGGTTCTCTTTTTGACAAAATAGAGGCAAGCGGAATAAAATTTAAAACTGACGCTTTGAATAATTTTGTTTACAATTCCCAGGAGTCAAAATTGGGTGCCTATGTTCGTGATGTAAAAGAGATGGCGGATGATCTTAAGAAGGTTTTAGATAAACTTGCTCAAAAGGAAGAGGGCGAATAGGATTGCTAAAGTTACTCTTGCATTGTTGACAGAATCGTGATAGTATCACAGCATATATAGGTCCTTGAGTTTCAAAACACATAACGTAGAAAAGCGCCGCTAGGGCGTAGGAGGTTTTAGGTGAGAGCACTTTATTTTTGGATTACTTTAATCATGATGGGGGCGGAAGCCGCAGTTGTGCTGTTGTCGGATGGAGAAAAGTCAACACAACCAGGTAAGAGGCTATTGGGAAGGTCCCGTGATTGGTTGTTGCCTT
The DNA here is from genome assembly GCA_016201465.1 of Candidatus Vogelbacteria bacterium. Classification (GTDB taxonomy): domain Bacteria; phylum Patescibacteriota; class Minisyncoccia; order Phycocordibacterales; family UBA12445; genus JACQCV01. The sequence goes on from JACQCV010000039.1 coordinate 1,875, forward strand.
TCCGGAATGCGATTCTTGGTTATTGCGCAAATTGCGGGTTTTCTTTTGCCAAGAACGTTCTTCGGATGAAAGTAATTGACGTGCCGAAGACCGTTAGTGTCGACAAGCTTACCCTAGAGGCTATGTTCGACTCTGGAGGATATGTCGACCACGAGAAGGAGTTCAACAAAGATAACCTTTGGAAGAACTTCGAAGCACCTGAGGCAGCCAAATACAAGTTGATTGCATTGCCAGGTTTGGTAGGACTTATTGAGCTTCTTTGTATCCTTGTGATGGCGGTCGTACGCGGATGGGGAGCCGGTAATTACGAGGAGCTGAAGTCTCTTGAGGCCCAGTGTAATCTAAAGGATCTTGGTCTCGGCGAAAACTTTAGCATCATTGCTCTTGGCACTGTTGCCAAGAAGAGGTCAGTTTCCCTTTCTTACTGTGCCCCAGTGGTACACTACAGTGCAAACGTAGTGACTAAGGCTAGGGAAAAGAAGCTTTCGTTGCATGATCTCTTGTTTGGGTCGGTCATGCCGGGGACATACCTTCTCTTCCATATTAAGTCGAAAAAGTAATTCTTGAGTTGCCCAGATTTTTGTCTTTGATGGACTAAAATCTGGGCTTTTTTGTACAATACTTTTTGACTTCTGTGTACTATTACTTTTTACTAAATATTTGTCTTGTCTTTTTGTTTCATAACTATATTCTGATAATAGGATATTTTGTACATTGTCAAATTCAATAAAAGTTACTGCAAGAAAGTTGAGTACGTAAAAAGGAGAGGAGGCCCTTCATGGCAAGTAAGAAAAAGAAGCTTGATATTGATCAAGTGATTGAGATGGATCGCAAGAGGAAAAGAGAGAGGTCTAAGCGACATCAACAGATTATCTTTAAGGAATATTTGGATCTGGTAAGGGTTGATCCGCTTATTGCGGAACTATCTCCCTCAAGATTGTTTAGCATTATTATGGACGCGGGTATGGAGATTATCCCACCCGAAGAGAGATTTATTGATGATCGGGGAATTGAGATCGATAAGAAGTATCGATTCTTCTCGGATAAGCTTTTCGGCGTCGAAGCCTCGACTTATCGATTCATGGAGTGGTTGACATCGGCTAAGGACAATCAACCCATCGGGAAGATGATCTGTGTTTTGGTTGGTCCGACCGCGTCTGGAAAGTCCAGTTTTGCTAGTCGTTTGAAAACTGGTCTAGAGAATTTCGACAAGCGAAAGGTCTACTGTATCAAGGGCTGTCCGAAATTGGAAGAGCCACTGCATCTTTTGCCCCGTTCAAAGCGAGAGGAATTCCAGAAAGATCTAGGTGTTAAGATCAAGGGAGATCTTTGCCCTGTCTGTAGGTATCGTTTGCTCCACGAGTTCAAGGATGCTGATGGTGTCGTCAGATGGTGGGACGTCCCGGTCGAGACCTTCACTTTTTCAATTCAAGGAAAACGCGGTATCGGTTCTTTCGAGCCTTCAGACGAGAAGTCGCAAAGCGTGACGGATCTTGTTGGCAAGGAGAATGTCGCAGTTACTTCGAATCCTAATAGAGGTTATGATGATCCATTCGCATTCTCACTTTCTGGAGAAATCGAGAAGGGTGAGAAAGGTATTGTTGAGGGTCGCGAGATCTTCAAAAAGGGAATTGACGAGAGACTTTTGTGGGTCTTCATCAACGTTGCCGAAGAGGGGGAGATCAAGGTACAAGGTTCGAACTTCCCTCATATTAGCACTGACGTTGTAGTTTTGGGTCACTGTAACATTGTTGGTTTCAAGGATTTTGCTTCGAACCAAGCACATGAGGCTTTGCATGATAGAACTTTCGTAATTCCTTTTCCTTATCCGCTTCGAGTTAAGGACGAGATCAAGGTTTACAGAAAGTTAATGAATCAGGATGTTGAGCTCAAGAATCTTAAGGAGTGTCACATTGCTCCCGGAGCTCTTGAGGTTGCTGCTTTGTTTGCAATTGCGACCAGGGTCAATCCAACTACGGAATGCCCCAGCCGGGTTCAAAAAGCTAAGATCTATGATCAGCAAGAGATCCAGCTTAAGGGTAAAAACAAAGGCGGCAAGATTGTTAACCTTCAGGCCATGCTTTCGGATGGACAATCGGACCATGATATCTCCAAAAGAGAAGGAATGTTCGGCGTCAGTTCGAGAGACATTATGACTGCTCTTAATACCGCTGTCGCTCGTGAGGGTGAGACCGGCTGTTTGACTCCCAACAAGGTTATTCGAGCACTTATGGGTGCGTTCAAATACAGAATGGGTTACACTCCTGAGGAGCTTTCTTTGTTCAAGGAAGTTCTGGTCTCTGAGGACGGGGAGGGTGTCACGAGTGAGTATAACAGTTGGATCGTCGAGAGGGTTAGCCACGCATTTTTGGGTGCACACAGTGACTTTGGTAGAGAGATGTTTGAGAAGTATATAGAAGAGGCGTCCCTCTGGAGAAAGACAAAGAGAAAGTATGCGCTCGGTGCACCGGTTGATCTGGACCCAATTACCAAGAAGCCAAGGGAATCTAACCTTAAGTATCTTGAATCTATCGAAGTTCGAATGGGTTTGTCTTCATCCGAGGCAGAAACTGCTAGAGGAGAAATTTTGGAGCTTCGCGGAGAACTTTTGGCTCGAGGTAAGGAGTTTAGCTATGACAACTATCCTCCACTCAAAGAGGCTATTAACACCAAGCTTATGGAAGACTGCAGGCCGATGTTGACCATGATGATAAATTCTGACCGATTAAAGAATCCTGAGATTAAAAAAAGATCGGCGGACTTGATCGACAGCATGAAGGCTATGGGCCATTGTGATATCTGTATCAAGGAAGCACTTGAAGATGTTAAGAAGATTTTGGTCTAATGGCCATAACATAGATTAACTTCGAAGCGGGGGCTTGCCCCCGCTTTTTTACAGCATAAACAGAAAAAAAGGAGGACACTAAATGTCTATCATAATTGGCAATGACAAGAAGACTGGATCTGGCACAAAAGATGCAAGGCGTCATAGCGACAAACAGAAAGAGTTAATCAAAGAGAACCTACCTCGAGTAATCACCGACGAGTCAATTATTACTGGCAACAAAAATAAGAAAATTAAAATTCCTATCAGGTCGCTTGAGATTCCAGATTTCCGTCCCGGTGTTAGACACAAAGGGGGTCGAGGGGATGGAGGTGGTGAGGCTGGCTTTGGTCAGGGCGACGGTAAGAAAGGTGATGCTGTCGGTAAAAGGCCTGGCAAGGGTCAAAAACCTGGAAGCGCTGGACAAGAGGCCGGCCGAGATTTTATCGATGCTGAGTTTACTGTTGAAGAGCTTATCGAAATGATGCTTGAAGATTTAGGTTTGCCGAACATTAAGGAGAAGCAAGAGGCGAAAAACATTTTGGTTAAAGCTGGTATCAAGATTACAGGTGTAGAGAATAGCGGTCCGTGGGTTTTACTTAACCCGAGCAAGACCGCCAAAGAAGGTATTAAGCGATTCTACTCATATTTGGAAATCATCAAAGATGAGACCAAGAAGTCGGAACTTGATTGTTTTGCGGCGTTGAAAAAGTGTAACGGATATCTTGATGAGGCTATGGAGGCAATCGCGGCTCCTGATTTTTCCCATGACGAGATGGAGGTAGTACCGTTTCCAATTCTTCTTGACGACGATTTGCGGTTTCATAGGCTTGAAGATAAAAATGTCAGTAAATCAAGCGCAGTAGTTATTGGAATTTTGGACAGGTCTGGATCAATGGACAAAGAGAAAAAGTACTTGGCCAAGGCGATGTTGTTTTGGCAGGTTAATCTTTTGAGAAAGATCTATGGGTCGGTAGAGATACGATTTATTGTCCACGATGAAGAAGCGTGTTTGACCGATGAGGAGAACTTCTTTAAATCAGAATCCAAGGGTGGCACTCATTGTTACACTGGCCTCAAGCTTGCGGGAGAACTCATCGATAGCACGTACCATACTGATCAATATAACGTTTATGTCATGTATTTTTCAGATGGTGATGATTTTGACTCGACTCGTGCGCGTACATTAGAAGAGGTTCGTAGCCTGGTAGCTCGGGGTGTTAGCATGATTGGCTATGGTAATGTTCTCCCAGATGATGGTCTCTACTATGAGTCACATAATCTGTTCAACGTCTTTGCTAGTTTGTTGCCCGTAGATCATAGTTATGTTTCCGGAATTGAGTTACTTGTTGGTAAGAAGAACTTTCCATTTTTGGGGATGAAACTTCGAGCTAGAAGGCATATTTGGCCGGCCCTTCAGGAATTTCTGAAGCAAAGTAGGAGTTGGTAAGAGTGAATCACAATGATATCGAAAGATTAAAATTGATTGATAAGAGGGTGCGGGAGATTATCAAGGAGAATAATCTCCTAACCACTGAAACTGACTTTGAAATCGTTGAACCAGAACGGATGATTGAGGCGATGGCATATCGTTTTCCGTCTAACTTTTCCCACTGGAGTCATGGACGTGATTACGACAGACTTAAGACAATCTATGATAATACCGGGTCAGGTATACCATACGAGGTTGTCTGGAATTTTGAGAGGCCGAGAGCATATTTAGTTAACACCAATCCGTTCCCCTTGAACGTTATTATTTTGCCTCACGTCTATGCCCATGTCGATTTCTTTCTGGCTAACAGCTTTCTCAGGCGAGGCCGCGCTGTTGCGGACATCGCCAATGACGCCAGGCGTGCCAGAGTTCGATTCCATCAGTATGAACAAGAACATGGCGTCAAGGTTATTGAGAATATTATTGAAGCCGCTAGGACGATTAGCCGCCATCAGGATCTAGATCCATTCGCCGAAAGGATTGATGAAGATCTGATTCGTGAGCAGTTGATCAAAGTTGAGCAGGCCAAGGTTGAATATCTCCAGAATTTGAATGGAGCAGCAGCCGGTGGGTTCAAAGATAGACAGGAGCTTGAGATTGAGATTGCCAGGATTGTTTACGGTATCCGTCTTCTCGAGAAGAAAACTCCACCACTTCCTGACTATGACCTTCTTGGCTATATTATTGATCACGCGCCTATCGCCAAGAAAGCATACGTAGAAGATATCCTGAAAACAATTAGAGATCAGGACAGACACCTTTTCTTCAATGGTCGGACAAAGCTTCTGAATGAAGGATGGGCTACGTATTGGCATGTGAGGATTGGTCGGCAACTTTTTGCTGAAGGTTTATTGACGCCTGAGGAGCATGGAGAATTTATAACTTTCCATGCGCAGGTTATCAATGCGGATAGAAAGGGTCTGAATTGGTACAGAATCGGGGTCGTGCTCTTTGAGTACATCAAAGAAAAGTATGATAAGGGTCGATTTGGCGATGAGTACGAAAATTGCAAAGATCCAGTCAAGAAGATGAATTGGGATACTAAGGCCATGAAGGGCACCGAGAAGATATTCCAAGTGCACGATATGTACAGTGATGCGATGGCGGTTCGGGAATTTCTAACGGATGAGTTTGTCCACCAAGAGCAACTTTACATGTGGCAAGAAGCCACGAATCCCATTACTGGAGAAACAGAAAATGTGATTGCCGAGGATGATCCAGCTGTTATCAGGGCAACTCTATGTAAACGGATGGCCGCTGGTGGTTTACCTGTAATATATGTGGATGACGGTAATTATGATGGTAGGGGTGAGCTCTACCTGAGACATGATTCTGATGGAGAGTTGAATCCGGAGTATGAAGGTGCCGCCCTGGAGAATCTGTTTTATCTTTGGGAGAAACCAGTGCATCTGGAGACCAATGAAGTGCTAACGGATATTGATTATAGTCCCACATCATTTTCTAAGCGCATTGTTCACACCTTTGACGGTAAGAAGCATAAAATCGTAGATGCATAGCTAAACATGTTGACCCCCAGACTTCTGGGGGTTTTTATTTTTGTCGACTTTTTGATATTATCCATCTTATGAATATTAAATCTCCGGAACAAATTGGTAGAAGACAGGTTGCTTTGGAACGTTTTGGAGATGCCTGGAGAAAATCGAGGGAGTCATCCAGGTCTTTGAAAGACCAGGTTGAAGGGTTGCTGCCGAGGATCGGACTTCTGGCTGATGGTGATTCAATTCAAAACCAACAGATTGATGTTATAAGCGAAGGCGAGAGAGTCGTTGTAACATTTAAACTTGCGAAGGAACAGTGGAGAGAACTAACCAAGAAACTTCATAAGGATCCGACTGTTACAAAGGAGCCTATAATTTATGATGGGACTAGGCTAAGTCACGTACTTTGTGATGGACTCAAATTAACCATGGAGAATTTCAATATTCATGTTGCAGAGTTGGTTGGTAATAATATACTATCGTCCCACGGCCTAGTTCGCATAGAGATTGGTGAGAAAAGGTCTGTTGTAGAACGAGATAATCCAGAAAATGATGATTATAGTTTTTCCTTGGCATCGAATCTCCACAATTTTCCGACGGCACCGACTGATAAATCATCTGAAGAATTCTGGCAGGCGGGTATGCAGGTAAACCACAAAGAACATGGAATTCGTATTGACTCAACAAGTAATGTCTGGCCGCCAGTGGCTTTTCAGACAAACTCTAATCTTAGTGGTGTGACGGGTGAGCAGCGCTACTCTAACCTGCTTGGAATGGATAGTTTATTAGATGTGTTTGAGGATAAGATTGTGGTCGGTGTACGGTCTAGGGTTGAAGGGCAAATCTATTACCTTGAGTTATCCGATCCAAAAATTCAGGAGGTTCTGGGTATGAGAGATTATAAGGTTGCGACAACTCGTGAGACTCTCGTTGATGAAAGTGGTAACTCCTTTGAAATAGTTAAAGGTATAAATTACTTTTTAGCAGACCTGACAGCCACATATATAGATCCGAATTATAATGAGTACAAAGTCAGCGGGTATGTGTGGGATGACAAAGTTGGCCCATCTATCGTTTTGCAAGGAAAAGATTTGAAAATTCTTTCTTTTAAACAGTTTTTACAACTTAAATTAACTTCACAAAAAAAAGAATCTAAATTAAAAACGTTGAACGAAAGACAACTTGCCGAGGAGCTAGAGGAGGTATTAGAAAAATTAGTCGGTGTTAAGGATGCCTTACTTACTCCAGACGAAAAAGCTGAAAGGGCTTATAAACTCAACAGATATAGATGGGTAAATAAAGTTCCTAAGGAGAGAAAGTTCACTGATACCGAAGAGAAGGCAATTATCTCTTCGGTAGAGCGGAAAGAAGTGGCGCCCGGCTACTTTACTTTTATAGAAAATGGTAGGGCGAAAAGAATGAATGAAGCTGCGCCATTTTTCTTGTTTCATGTATGTGACCCAGAAAATATTCCTAAGATGGTAAAATCAAATTCATTGATATGTAGTCATGAAAGATTTCGCCGAGGATTAAAAGTGGATGGAATGTCATCTGGTGACGATTTGATGCTTGGAGGTGGTGATGGAGTATTCTTACGAATGTGGGCTGATAAAAATATAGTTGACCGGGACCTGTATTATCACAAGGTTGAGGACGCAACATTAGTTTTTGATAATTCGATACTTGATAGAACAGACTATTATTGTTATTCAACTGATAAGTGTGGTGCTATAACGCCAGATGAATTTCCCACAAGAATTACCACAGAGGAACTTCTGGCCCTACAAGTTACGCACGGGTATCAGAGAAATAATGAGTTAATCTTCCGTCACGGCATTTCATTTAAGGATGTTAAATTTATTGCAGTTAAACACGAAACACAGAAGATAAAATTACTAGAAATGTTTAGAAAGGCAGAAATTAAAGAAGTCAACGGTAAGCCAGTGGAAGATTTTGTGGTTGATCAGTATAAATATTTTGACGTTGCCACGACTCTATATGGGTACAATAGTTTTTTAGACAAGCAAAAGTCAACAACGGAAGGTGCTATGCAATTACTAAATATGCAAAAGAAGTCTATGATCGGGTCCGGACAAGCTGTTACCGTGTTAAAAAATATTCAAGAGGAAGGGGATATTAAAATTTCTATGAGACGAGTAGTAGTCAAAGACGTTAGTGATGACTTTATTGTGACCAAAGGTGGTCATCCACCGGAAATTATAAAATTAGAAGAGGTTATTCTGAATTGCCCAGCAGTGAATGTTGGAGATAAGGTGAGGGTGATCGGCGATAATCCAGAGTATGTTGTAGATAAAGTTTTTTATGATATGCGTGGTGGTCTCACCGCAATCATCAAGCGAGTTGTTGGAATAATGGGGTCTGGATCCACAAGGGTGAGCGTGTTCAGCCTCGAATTAGTAACTAAGGCTGCTCAATCTACCAATAAGAAGTTCTAGGCCTTCCTCTAGAATAACTTTTGTGCTATTCTTCTCTCTTAGCGAATATGAAAAAAGAGGCGTCTAAAAATATTGCAGTTTTGTATCATGCGGAGTGTCCGGACGGATTCGCTGGCTGTTATGCAGCATGGAAGAAGTTTGGTAAAAAGGCCCTATATATACCTGTTCAACATAATACCAAGCCACCTGAGGAGATCTATGGGAAAGAGTTATATACTCTAGACTATAGTTATCCACTACCAATTGTGCAAGAGATTTTACCTAAAGTGAAGTCTCTTTTTATTATTGACCATCATGTGACGAATGTCGAAACAGTTAAGCTTGTAGGGGGAGTTATGGATCTAAATCATTCAGGCGGAGTCCTCTCATGGATGTACTTTCATCCTGATAAAAAGTTGCCTCGACTTTTTCACCATGTTGAGGATATTGATCTATGGAGGTTTAAATTACCATATACAAATGAACTGTCTGAAATAACAAGTCTTTATCCGTTTGATTTTAAAGTTTGGGATAAAATTGTTAAAGAGGTTGAAACGAAAGTCGGATATAAGAGATTTGTAGCAGAGGGAAAGATTTTATTAAAAAAAAGAGATGATCAAGTCAGAAAAGTTGCTGAGTACGCCGAGATTGTAGAGTTCGAAGGGTACAGGTGTTATATGGTTAACTCCTCTGTCAATGTTTCAAATCTTGGTAATTTTCTAAGCACGAAGCTTCCACCGATAGCTATCGTTTGGTCTCGGCGAGGAAATAAAATAATTGTCGGACTGCGCTCGGATGGAACAGTTGATGTATCGAAGCTCGCGCAGAAGTACGGCGGGGGAGGTCACAAAGCCGCCGCGGGATTCTCTTGGGAAGAAAAAGACTTTCTTAAATTTAAAAAATAAAAATCCCTTCTGACATAGTGTCAGAAGGGTTAACGATTACGCGGCAGCAACCGCACAATATCCGAGGGCCTTGCAGGCAGCATACTTTAGGCCCGTCACGGCGGCATACTTGACTGCGTAGACTGTGATGACATATCCACAAAAAACGAGCGCAAAGTCTCGGCCAAGAGACCGCATGTCAGACGGCAGAAGTTTCTTGAACATTTTCGTCACCTCCTTTACTCAAACAAACTTGCGAATTTCTTCGCTCCGTAAACCAGACTTGCATATCCAGCGCCAACTAGAGCTCCGAATCCCAGCAATTTGAGACCAATCGAGGGCAATAGTGTAGCTGACCATGTTGCCAATTCAAGTACTTGAATTACGAGCCATAGAAGCCCGATACCGAAAATTGCTAGACCAGCATTCTTGATCGTTTGCATTTTACTCCTTCCTTTCCCTTGCCATTTCCCCGACAAAGATCTTTAGAATATTTGGTGTATAAAGCGTACAAAATAGTGCGAATGAAATTTGAAGCGCAACTGCAAAGTTAATGAGATTTTCCACGTGCCCTCCTGGTCGCATGTCCATTTCAATGATCGATGTACTACTAAAAACCTTAGCATATGGGTATCGATTTGGCTACCCTTGACCTTTTAGCTAATATAAGTAATATATTAGTGTCCGACCCGAAGAGGGCGGTTTTTAATAGGAGTTGATTTAATGAAATATTAATATATACTTTAATCCATATGGCGTTAATGAATTATGTAAGCGAAACAAAGGGGGAGTTGAGGCATGTTAGTTGGCCTACAAAAGCTCAAACTATCAACTATACATTGATCGTTATCGGTATTTCTGTAGCTACGGCTGTCTTTCTATCTATCTTTGATGGATTCTTCGTTTATCTACTGGAGAAGTTTATTTTGAAAAGCTAAATAATATGTCAAAACAAGAAGGACAAACAGAGAGGAATTGGTACGCGGTTCACACCTATGCTGGTTATGAAAATGCCGTACTTAGGAATCTTAAACAACGTATAGAATCCCTCGGCATGGAGGATAAGATTTTTGCTGTTGTGTTGCCTGTGGAGAAGAAGGTTAAGGTGAAGGGTGGCAAGCGAGTTACAGAGGAAGAGAAGATTTACCCTGGTTATGTGCTTGTAGACATGATAGTAACTGACGACTCATGGTACGTGGTGCGAAATACCCCAAGGGTCACAGGGTTCGTTGGGGCGGGTGTTCGTCCTGTTCCATTGGATAAGGCTGAAGTTGACATGCTCTTCAAGAGGATGGGGGATGAGGCTCCTAAACACAAGATCGATATGCTGGTTGGTGATCTAGTAAAAGTTGCCGACGGACCATTTAAGGATTTTGAGGGTAAAATTTCTGAGATCGATCAGGAGAGGGGTAAAATTAAAGTTTTGGTTTCAATGTTCGGACGAGAGACACCCGTTGAATTGGACTTCTTGCAAGTTGCAAAAGCTTAGGATTTGGTATAGTTTATTTTTGTGCTTCGAAAACTAAATTCTATGGACTTCGTTGGCTTCTAATTCATAAGGTTCTCGGACTTCCTTCGTCTATCTTCGATAGACTCGGCCAGACCTTACGAATAAGAACTAACTACGTCCTGCTTCTAGAATTTGTTTTCTACGCTCCAGTTAATATAAATAAAATGGCAGAAAAAAAAGTAGTAAAAAAGATAAAGCTTCAGATACCAGCTGGTAAGGCTACGCCTACTCCACCAGTTGGTCCAGCGTTGGGACAGGCTGGTGTAAACATTGGTGAGTTTATCACAAAATTCAATGCCGAGACGGCTAAGATGGCGGGCGACATTATCCCAGTTGAAATATCGGTTTATGATAACAGGAGTTTTGACTTTATCTTAAAGACACCTCCAGCATCTAATCTTTTGATTAAAGCTGCAGGGGTAGAGAAGGGCTCAGGAACGAATACCAAGAAGAAGGCGGGTAAGGTTACTAAAGCTCAGCTCCGTGAGATCGCTGAGAAGAAGATGAAGGATCTCACTGCCGCTTCAGTTGAAGCCGCGATGAAGACAGTTGCCGGTACCGCTCGTTCAATGGGCATCGAGATAGTGGGATAACTTTAAATCATCAAAAACCATCTGACCAAAAGTCAGGTGGTTTTTTTGTTTATACCGGGGTTAGCACAGCTATTTTTTTATGTCACGATCTTTATATAGTCTTGGCAGCATCATCATTGGTTCCCACTCTTTTTTCGTCTGTTCAAAATCTGTTGTGTTATGATATTTACCAATTTTTCTATAGTCGTTTTTTAAAATTGGACCGACATCGAAGAAAATAATTTGAGCTATTCTCCGTCCAACAACGAGAGGAATAGCATAGTGTCCGGAGTTGTTTGTGACTTCCATTGTCCAGCGATTGGTATAGCCGACATCGCCCCAACCAGCACATTTGCAGACTTCAATGAAACTTCTACCGAGAGATGACCTGGCCTTCATCATCGTGGTTACGGTGTTTTGCCCACCGATGAACTCAATTGTGTGTGCAAGGATTGTTTCGCCTGGACCGATTAAAATTATCTTGTCGTCATCTGCAATCCCTTCTAGTTCTATTCCTTTGAGAATATCTATTGCCCGTTTAGCTTTGCTTGGCTCTGTGCCCCAGACGCGCTCTGTATGTTTCTTACTATAAACGTTATAGATCCGCATATCATCGTTTGGTTTTTGCTCACGAAAGTAGTATTCGCCAAGCGAAACATCATAGCTTGACGTAGCTAAATTATCTTCGCGAAAGGGGTCAATTAAAATATTGCCCAGCTCCATGTGTCGTAATATTTCTTTGTCTGATAGTGCCATATGTTAAGTATAAGGGATTAGTACAAGTATAATTGATAATTGGAAAAAATAAAATTCGCCCCGGATTAACATTCGAGGCGACAGGTTACTTATTTCTTAGCTGGCGTTTTTTGTATTTTGTAGCAAAACCGTCAGAAGCTTCTTTATAGGAATGTCATTTACTCTGGCGGTCGCTGCTATGCCCTGAGATAGCCCGAACCACTTTGGCTCCATTAGTTGTCTGTCTATTGGGAAATTAGGTTTGTATTGACAATCATTCCTCGCGTCGCCGTGACTACGTTCGCAGAGCTTTTCGTGTAAGTAATCTGTCAGTTCATACACTTCTGCCAAATGTGAACTCTCGCATTGACGACACTTTTTATCTTCGTCATCGGCAAATAGTTGGCCGCAGCCCTCACAACGATAATATAGAATTTGGAACATTAGACTCTCCTTTTGAAGAACTACGTTATTGTTTACCATCAAGCATATATAAAAATACTGTTATTTTAAATATTGACAAAGTCCCCAGTTCTGTTAGAACAAGTAAGGACATGATGCGTCCCGAACGTGGATGTATCTCGGAACTCTGCTTATAAAACAGGGAAGGATGGTTTGTGGTGAGCGACAAGAGATCGTCTGGTGACACTAGTAATAATCAATCTGAGGATAAGGATCATTACAAGGATGGATGGAACGACGGGTATCACGGGGGTTCCGGCGGGGCAGAGGGTAGTGGATACAATCCCCCTGAAGGCGGTAGAGAAAAAGCTGATTACAATCATGGTTGGGAGAATGGTGTTGGTAGTCGGCCTGACTCGTCCACTGATAAGGTTCAGGAGATCGATAACGAGGATTGTTACGGTCGAGTGAACGGTCTTTAGTAGTTTGGTTCTTGAGCTTTGATCCTTCTGTTGAAAGTCAGAGGGATCTTTTTATTTACTACCTACGTGCTATTATAATGACGACCGTTACCGTAATAGCAGATACAGATATTAAAATTAACAATGATTTAAAAATGAAGAACGGTGGTAAAAGTAAAAAAGGAGTGAACGGAAGAGTAGAAAGGGGGATGGTAGGAAAGATTATTTTGTCTTGCTTAGCGGTCGGTGGTCTTTTGACAATGGCTGCTCTTGCCCCCAACGCAATTCAGGCTCTTAGCATTTTTGGTTTTGGCAAGAGAAATTATAATTCGAATAGATATTTAAAAACGGTGGTCGGGAAACTTCATAAGAGAGGACTGGTCTCCTTTGTGCGGGATGGTGACAATAAATATATTGTTCTTACGACAAAGGGGGAGAGAGCTTTGGCTGAATATCAAGCCCGTAATTTTAAGTTAGATCGATCAAAAGAAAAATGGGACGGTAAGTGGAGGGTGGTTATTTTCGACATAAAGGAAGAAAGTCGAATGGAGCGTAATTTATTACGAAATTCTCTGATTAACATTGGTTTTGTGAAAGTTCAGAATAGTGTGTGGGTGTTTCCCTATGACTGCGAAGAATTTATTTTCTTACTTAAGACTGATTTTGAGTTCGGCAGAGATGTACTCTTTTTAGTTGTTGAGAAATTAGAAAATGATAAATGGTTAAAAAAAGATTTTGGTTTAAAATAATCAACGAATATAACGACTGATTTGCTTTTACTCAGTGCTATTATAAGAACGGTCGTCATTATAATAGCATTGTGGGGGTTTGGCACAGTTACCGGTTCTGGTATAAGTATTGCAGATATAACATTGAAATTTGAAAGTCCCGATCCTATGGATCGAGGATCTGCCTTAGGCAGAGAGGGCAAGATGAAGCTTGAGAATAAAGTTGCATTGATTACTGGTGCATCGCGGGTGATTGGTAAGGCGATCGCAAGGTTTTTTGCTAGAGAGGGTCATCTATTGGCTTTGAATTACAATAAATTCAGAACAGATATAGAGAAAGCGGACCTACATAAGGAGATGCTGGGATTGAGTGCGCAGAGAGTCTTATTGGTTCAGGCAGATGTTGCAAGTGCTGTGGAGCTTTCGAGAATGGTAGACGAGGTCGTGACCAAGTTTGGTCGGATAGATATTTTGATCAACAATGCTGGAATCTTGCCTCGCACCGAATTCTTGGAGAGCATTGAAGAGGATTGGGACAGGACGTTTGATACAAATTTGAAGAGCGTTTATTTTTTGTCTCAACTAGTTGCAAAGCATATGATCGTGCAGAAGTCAGGCAAGATTATCAATATCGCTTCACAGTCTTGACTCGCCTCAATGAATTCGAATATCGAGTATGGATGTTCCAAGGCGGGCCTTTTTTCTTGACAAAACTTTGATTTCTGGTAGAACGAAGGTAGAAGAAACTTGAAAACAGATTTGTAAAATAGTAACAAGGTAGACAAGGGAGAGTGGTTGATATGATGCCGAAGAGATTACTTTTGGGTCGTCATGGAGAATCTGAGGGTAATAAGGCCAAGAAGCTACTTACCGCTGGAGCCGATCCAGCAACGGTTTTGACACCCGAGTTTTTAAATCGTCATAGTTCGAAGTTTCGTCTCACGGATGCTGGGCAGCTTCAAGCAATTACAACTGGTGATTGGATTCATAAAAATGTTGCCAAGAAGTTCGATCGTTACTATGTTTCAGAGTACCTCCGGGCATTAGAGACAGCTGCACTTTTTAACTTTCCTGACGCAGATTGGCGCAAGGATTTTAATCTTCGAGAGCGCGATTACGGTCTTATGGATCTTCTGTCTCCTGAACAGAAGGAACGATGTTACATTGAGGAGATGGAGATCTATAAGAAGGAAAAGTTCTTGATGCCTATCCCCGGCGGTGGGGAATCGATCGCCAATGTATGTCTCCGAGTTCGATCAGTATTTGATACGCTTCACCGTGAGTGCGAGAACGATGAGGTTTGCATGGTTTGTCATGGCGAGTTTATGTGGGCATGTCGCATCGTCCTTGAGCGTATCGCCATGGAAGAGTATCACGAGCTTGATAGCTCAAAGCATCCATTCGACCGGATCCATAACTGCCAGGTTCTTGAGTACACTCGTATCAATCCTTTTACTGGAGAGGAGACGAACTGTTACAAGTGGATGCGGTCTGTTTGTCCCAGTAATCTTACTCTCTCCCGCAACGAGTGGACAGAGATTAAGCGGCGAAAATATTCGAATGAGGAACTTCTGGCTGAGGTTAACGCTAGTCAGCGCTTCCTCAAATAAGGCGTTATAAAATAAAGGAGGATCAATGACACAAGTTCTTTTGATTCTGGGTTACGTTGTAGTCTACTGTCTGGTAATGTGGGTCGGTGTATTTGTTCTTGGGGCTCTGGCCGGTATACTTTTTGGATGGGGTGGAGAGGGATCTATCGGTTATTTGGTCTTCGCGCCGATACTACCAGTTTTGGTTCCTTGCTTACTGGTCACTGACTGGTATGTTAGGAATAAATGGCGATGGTGTAGGACAGAAAACAAAGATTTGGTCGAGCCAAAGAATTGAGAACTTTAGGGAGTGTGCCCCGATTTCGGTTGGGGCCTTTTTTGTTGTTATTTTATAAGGTCGTCAACTACGTACCACGTTGGGTACATGGTCAATCTATTAGTACTTGCATGAATGTGATATTTTATACGTTAGAGGTTGTGCACTTTTGAAAATTTAAACTTGAGGATAAGATAGGAGGTAGTTATGAGACAATATTTGGATCTGCTGCAAGATATTTTGGATAACGGTGTGACGAAGGAAAATCGCACCGGAATAGATACCATTTCCGTTTTTGGCCGTCAGGTACGATATGATATTGAGAAAGGCTTCCCGTTAGTTACTACAAAAAAGGTTCATCTCAAATCTATCATCCACGAACTTCTGTGGTTTTTGATGGGGAGTACCAATATTAAATATCTCAAAGATAATAAAGTTCGTATTTGGGACGAGTGGGCAGATGAGAATGGCGAGCTCGGGCCAGTATACGGATATCAATGGCGATCTTGGCCGGCTTCGGATAACAAGAAGATCGATCAGATTACAAAAGTTGTTGAGAGAATCAAGTCTAAGCCGAATGATCGGAGACTTATTGTAAGTGCCTGGAACGTTGCAGATGTCGACAAGATGAAACTTCCTCCTTGTCACGCCTTCTTCCAATTTTACGTGGCTAATGGCAAATTGTCATGTCAGTTGTATCAGCGGAGCGCCGATACATTCTTGGGTGTGCCATTCAACACCGCTTCGTATGCATTGCTTACAATGATGATTGCGCAGGTCACTGGATTGAAGCCTGGGGAGTTTATTCATACTCTTGGTGATACACATATTTATGTGAATCACCTCGATCAAGTTAAAGAGCAGCTGTCGCGCGAGCCGAAGGTGTTGCCGATAATGAAACTGAATCCAGATGTGAAGTCGATTTTTGATTTTAAGTACGACGATTTCAAGCTTGAAGGGTATGATCCACACCCGGCGATTAAAGGAGAAGTGGCCGTATGATTTCACTAATTGTTGCAAAGGATAAAAATGGAGTGATTGGGAAGGCGGGAAGTATCCCATGGAAGGTGCCTGCTTACGTTGCATTTTTTAAGAAGATGACAATGGGTCACCCGGTGATAATGGGCAAGAAGACTTTTGAGTCGATTGGTAGAGCTTTGCCTGGTAGAACCAATATTGTAGTGACTACTGACCTAAGTTGGCAATTTCCCGGCTGTATTACGTCTTCGAGTGTCAAAGAAGCTATTTCACGGTGGGAGCAATTAGCTAGGGCAGATGAGGTATTTGTCATTGGCGGTGGACGAGTTTATGCCGAGGCGATATCTTTTGCTGATAGACTTTATGTGACCGAGATCAATACAGAGGTGGAGGGTGGCGATACTTTTTTTCCGGTCATTGATTTAACTGTTTGGCACGAAATTAGTAGGGAAGACTATAAGGCAGATGAGAAAAATCAGTATGACTACAATTTTGTGATTTATGAAAGGAGTAAAAATGGAAAACATTTGTAGGGGGAAATTTATTGCGATTGAAGGTGGCGATGGGTCCGGTAAGGGTACGGCAATCAAGATTTTACGGGAGACTTTTGCTGATGGTGGTGTAGTGTTTACACGTGAACCAGGCGGTACGCCTTTGGGCGAACAGATTCGCGAAATGCTTCAGAAGAATGCTGAGGATGAGATGTGTGTAATGACAGAGATGCTCCTCTTTAACGCATCTCGCGCTGAACATCTTGAGAAGGTGATTAAGCCGGCACTTCTCTCTGGAAAGCATGTCATTTGTGATCGCTTCTCTCTTTCAACTTTGGCGTATCAGATATACGGACAGCGGAGGGATGACTTCTTGGATAAATTCCGAAAGTTGGACCAGATTGTTGTTGATGTTAATCCGGATCTTTACATTCTTCTTGATCTTGATCCGGAAGTTGCCCACGACAGAGTAATGAAGAGTGGTCGAGATAAGCTTTCTCGCTTTGACGAGAAGGGTGTGGACTTTTACCGTATGGTCAGACTAGGATATATTTCCAACATCGGCAAATTCAATAATAAGATTGTCGACGTCGGAGACAAGCCTCCTCTCGAAGTTCAGCGCGAAGTCTTGCAGATTGCGAAGGAATTTTTAGGGAAGTAGTTAGGGCCCCGAGACATCTCGGGGCTTTACTTTTTCGTTGGGTGTGGTAGTTTGCTGAGTGGCTCACGTATTTGACAATTAGCCGCACATACAGCTAAAGGAGGAATATTCATGAGAGGTGGACAACCGATTAATCTTGGTATCCGGAAATCTTTCGATAAAGAGGGTAAGTGTGGTGCATGCAAGAATAAAACCACCATAGATAGATTTTGTGGTCATTGTTTTAAATGTCATCTTAATCGTTGTGCAGATTGGTGCCACAGGGCTCAGGAACAGGAACCAAACGATTGATTTATCGCAGTAGTAGCCGCCCCGAGGAATCTCGGGGTGTTTTATTTAGTACAGACCATGAAGAAGTAAGGAGGAAAGTTGCGGATTTCGAGTGATATGTTGACTGTTTTAAAGTATTTTTTTAGAAGAGGTGATACGAGAGTCGAATACTGATAGACGACAAATTTACCTCTAGGTTTTAATGTTTTATGGGTGAATTTTATCACTTCCTCACGTTCTTTTTTGCTCATGAGCGTAAAAGGTATGCTCGAAATGACGACATCGGCTTGTTTGATCTCATCCTCGGTCTTCCCGGCGTAACCGTTTATCAATATAAGTCGTTTGTCTCGAATCTTTTTTAGTTTTTTATAAAAATTTGCATTAGGTTCAATACTGATAATCTGTGCCTCTTTGGATAAAATTTTTAATAATGGTTTGGTGACCACTCCATCGCCGGGCCCGTATTCGACTATCAGTTTATCACTTGCCTTGATCTCGGATAAAACTTTTTTCACCACAAAACGGGAGCTCTTTGTAATTGCTCCAACTTTGTAATCTCGAAATATTTCTTTTAAAAATGTGAATGCCATATATTCTTGCTCGTGGCCTATATTATGCTAATCTTAGCATTATGCAAGAGAAGTCGTTAAATGATAAGAATAAACCAGAAACCGTTAACGAGAGGGAACAGAGGACCCTTAAATTCTGGCAGGACAATAAAATATTTGAGAAATCTTTAGCTAAAGATTCGCCTGCTGGGGAGTTTGTGTTTTATGATGGTCCACCATTTGCCACAGGGCTGCCGCACTATGGACACCTTCTTCCGACGACGATAAAAGATGTGATTCCTCGTTATAAAACAATGAAAGGCTATCATGTTGGTCGCAAATGGGGGTGGGATTGTCATGGCTTGCCAATCGAGAACTTAATTGAGGGTGAGCTTGGACTCAAAACAAAAAAAGATATTGAAAATTTGGGTGTAGCTAAATTTAACGCTGCGGCTAAAGAGTCAGTATTGCGATACGAAAAAGATTGGAAGAGAATAGTGCCGCGCGTTGGGCGATTTGTAGATATGGAGAATGACTATAAGACGATGGATTGGAAATATACCGAATCGATCTGGTGGATCTTCAAAACCCTTTTTGATAAGGACCTTATCTATGAAGGTTACAAATCTATGCACCTTTGTCCGCGTTGTGAAACTACGCTTGCGAACTTTGAAGTTAACCAGGGATACAAAGATATCACAGATATTTCGCTGACAGCTAAGTTTGAGTTAGTAGACGAACCCGGAACTTTTGTGTTGGCATGGACAACTACGCCATGGACGTTGCCCGGAAATGTGGCCTTGGCGGTCAATCCAGAGATCGAATATATGCGAGTTCATGTCAAAAAGGTTACCGGAACTCATGCAACAATAAAAGAAGATGAAACATATATTTTTGCTGCGACCGAAAATGCCGATAAAAAAGTTTTAGGTGGTGATGCCGTACATCCAGAAGATAGTGATTCCGTTGCCACTGTTACTTTACCTGGAGTAGTCATTGAGCTTGATCAAATAAAAGATTTTAAGGGCAGAGATCTGATTGGTAAAAAGTATACACCTTTGTTTGATTACTATTATTCTGATGTGACTTTGAAGAATAGAGAGAACGGCTGGAAGATATATGGCGCTGATTTTGTAACGACCGTCGATGGTACGGGTGTGGTGCATATTGCTCCGGCATTTGGCGAGGACGATATGGCGCTTGGGGTGAAGGAAAAGCTGCCTTTTATTCAGCATGTGGGTACAAATGGTGTCATGAAAGCTGAGGCTAAGGATTTTGCGGGGTTAAATGTGAAGCCAAAAGATAATAAAGAAACAGGCACCGATCATCAGTCCACAGATGTTGAAGTTATAAAGAATTTAGCGCACAGAGGTTTACTTTTTACTAAAGAAAAGATAACACACTCTTACCCGCATTGTTGGAGATGTGATACACCACTTCTTAACTATGCGTCGTCCTCGTGGTTTGTGAAGGTTACGGAATTTAAAAATAAATTGGTTGCCAATAATCAAAAGACACATTGGGTACCTGAGAATCTGCGAGATGGACGCTTCGGCAATTGGTTGGAGGGTGCTCGTGATTGGGCTATTTCGCGGGCAAGATACTGGGGTGCACCGTTGCCTGTTTGGAGATGTGATAGCTGTAAAAAAGTTGAGGCTATTGGATCTATTGAAGAATTAAAAAAGAAGACTGATAAAAAAAATAAATTTTATATTATGCGTCATGGTGAAGCGCAGTCTATTACTGGAGAATATATTGACTCATCGCCAGATTCAACAAATGCTTTGACTGAAAAAGGCCGTGAGGATGTTTTAAAAGCTGCTGCGTGGTTGTGGGATAAAAAAATTGACCTTATTTTTTCGTCAGATTTTTTGCGCACAAAACAAACGGCCGATGAGGTTGCCCAATCTATTGGGTACGATAAATCTAAAATCATCTTGGACAAACGAATTAGAGAAATTAACGTGGGTGATTTTAACGGAAGGCCTGTCGGAGATTATAGAAGCTATTATTCATCTGTCGAGGAGCGATTTGTCAAAAATGTTCCAAATGGTGAAAATACTTCTGAGGTAAAGGTTAGGGCAATGGACTTTTTGTCTGAAGTGAATGCTAAGTACGATGGGAAAAATATTTTGATAGTCAGTCACGGTGATCCGTTATGGCTTATGATTGCTGGCACCCGTGGAGCTACTCCAAAGGAGGCAGTCAAAATCCGTGACGGAGTTTATCTATCTCCGGGCGAGGTTAAAGAACTCATTTTTCAGCCTTTTCCTCATAATCAGAACTATGAACTCGATTTACATAAGCCATTTATAGATGACATTATCTTTCTATGTTCATGTGGTAGTCAATATAAAAGAATTAGTGAAGTGTTTGACTGTTGGTTTGAGTCTGGTTCCATGCCATATGCGCAACTTCACTACCCGTTTGAAAACAAAGAGTGGTTTGATACTAACTTCCCGGCCGATTTTATCGCTGAGGGATTGGATCAAACTAGGGGTTGGTTTTATTCGCTTATGGTTTTGTCTACTGCGCTCTTTGACGAACCAACCTTTAACAACGTTGTAGTCAACGGCATGATATTGGCGGAGGATGGTCAAAAGATGAGTAAGCGCTTAAAGAATTACCCAGATTTGATGTATGTTGTAGAAAAGTATGGAGCAGATGCGCTTCGTTACTATATTGTTTCGTCACAGGCTGTTCGAGCAGACGATCTTCGATTTTCAGAGAAAGGGGTTGATGAGATTTATAAAAAAGTAATATTACGAATTCAGAATGTGCTTTCTTTTTATAAACTTTATACAGCTGAAGGTGGATCAACGTTAAAAGAAAAAAGTGCCAATGTTTTGGATATCTGGATAATGGCGCGACTTTCTACTCTATCTGAAGAAGTGGAGAAAAATTTGAAAGATTATCAACTTGATCGAGCTGCGAGACCGATCCTTGACTTCGTCGATGATTTGTCGACCTGGTATTTAAGGAGATCACGGGAGAGATTTAAATCGGACGATCCTAAGGATAAGATATCGGCACTTTTAACGTTGCGCCATGTTTTGAACGAGTTCTCAAAAATCATTGCGCCATTTATGCCGTTCATCGCTGAGGAGATATACCAAGCTACCAACGTTCAAGGTTCAACCTTGAACGTTGAGAGTGTTCATCTGAAATCATGGCCATTCTTTGGTGAGGTCTTAGATGATGAGACCGAGAATAAGAAAAAAATATTTGAAGAGATGAAGTCAGTACGGGGTATTGTTTCGATGGCGCTTGATGAACGCAAGAGATTAGCGATACCAGTAAGGCAGCCTTTAGCAGGATTGAAGTTTAAAAAAGTTGAGTTGAAAGACAGATCTGATTTACTCGAACTAATAAAAGATGAAGTTAATGTTAAGTCCGTCACTTTTGATGCTGGAATCGAAAAAGATGTTGAGCTTGATATAAATATAACTCCAGAACTTAAGACCGAGGGAAGCCTGCGTGAGTTAACTAGGGCCTTGCAGGATATAAGAAAGAAGATGAATTTTAGGCCGGACCAGAAGGCGAAGCTTGTGTTTTATGGTAATTACGATACCAAAGGTTTCATAAGTAAATTTGATTTAGAAATTAAAAAGGCGGTTAATCTCACTTTAATTAAAGAGCAGGACAATAACGGAGAGGAGATTAGGGCCGGTGACTATTTACTGCGTATTACATTATTCATTTAAGTTTTACCTCTATACTTTTTATGTACACCATCTATACAACCGAAGGCTGGGTGTTGAGTGGGGTGAATGTTGGGGAGAATAATCGTTACTTAGATCTATTTACCCAAGATCTTGGACTGATTCGAGGTGTTGCTCAGAGCGTGCGGAAGCTTGAATCTAAACTTCGGTATGGTCTTCAAGATCTTTCTTACTCTAAATTATCTTTAGTAAGAGGTAGGGAGGTGTGGAGGATTGTGAATGTTGAGAAATTAAGCGTTTATGACCAAGTTTTAAAAAATAAAAATAAAGTTGAGCTTGTTTCGCGCGTTTTTTCCCTTTTGAAGAGACTCGTGAGGGGTGAGGAGCAAGATATTGCGTTATTTAATGATGTAAATTTAGCATTAGATCTTACTAAAAAAGGTGATTTAACTGAAGAAGAATTGAAAAACCTAGAGACGGCTTTGGTCTACAGAATTCTTCATAAACTTGGCTACATTCCCGACAGCGTTTATTTAAAACACGTATCCTCATTTAGTGATTGGAACATACAAATTTTAAAAATCGATACATTTGGCCGATCCGCCATTATACGCCAGATTAACGACTCGCTTTTGCATAGCCACTTGTAAAATTTGTGCTAAAATATTGTTTGATGGCAGAAAATAATAATCAAGATGATGGGATTAAAAAACTCGAGAAACGACTATACAGCGCTAGGCCGATAAGAGCCCAGGACCGTTCTGGGCTTTCTGGGATAAATTATGATGTTAAGAGTGGTTGGAGTGGAACAGGTGATATTGCAACTATGAAAAAAGAACGAGATATTCAGACACCAGTACTTCGAACTCTTCTGATCTTTTCGGCAATTTTCTTTCTGAGTGCACTTGGTATCTCAGCCTACTTTATTTTAGGAGGATCAAATGTGGTTTCTTCTGATAATATTGATGTATCTCTAACTGGCCCCATATCCGTAAGAGGCGGCGAAGATTTTGATCTTCAAATAATAATTAGCAACAAGAACAACATTCCCCTTCAGGCATCACGACTTGTTGTTGAGTACCCAGAAGGCGGTCGTGTGTCTGAATCTGCACCCGGCTCAACCAGTCGCTATGTCAGGGATATTGGTCAGATAGAACGCAATAGTGTAGTTAACGAGGTGGTGAAGTCTGTGCTTTTTGGTGAGGAAAATGCGGAGAGAGATATTGCTGTTACTTTGGAGTACCGCACAGAGGGATCGAATGCTACGTTCATAAAGACCAAAACTTATAAGACATTCATTAGTTCTTCCCCGATCTCTCTTTCTATGGATCTGCCGCCAGATGCCAGTTCGGGGAAGAGTATTGATCTAAATCTTAAATTAAATTCTAACTCTAGCGAATTGTTGAAAGACATAATTATTGAGGTCGCTTATCCTTCTGGTTTTGTTTTTGGCTCTGCCACACCTCCGCCATCGTATGGCAACAATATGTGGTCTCTTGGCGATCTGTTAGCCAAAGGCGAAAGATCAATTCACCTATCCGGTATGCTTCAAGGTCAAGATGGTGAAGTTAAAACTTTTAGGGCTGATGCCGGAACACGAGACAATCCCGATTCGAATAGAGTGTCGGTAATTTATGGATCATCTCTAAAATCATTGGTTGTCAAGAAGCCATTCATAGGATTGAAGCTCACAATAAACGGAGATTCTTCAAATACTGATTATGTCGCAAATAGTTCTGAAACAATAGGTGGGGATATCGAATGGACAAACAATCTACCTGTGAAAGTTTTGGATGGACGCTTGTCAGTAAAGATTAATGGTGAAGTTTTGAATAAAGGTTCTGTTTCTGCTGGAACAGGAATCTATAGGTCTTCAGATGGTATAATAACATGGGATAAGTCAAATGGTGACTTTCCGCAATCGATAGAACCCGGCCAAACAGGAACTCAAAATTTTACATTCGGCTTTACTCCACTTATTTCAGGCCAGAGGGGTGTTTATAATCACCCGTCTCTTGATCTAGAAGTTGATTTTGTGGGTAGAAGATTTGCGGAGGGTACGGGCCCAACCTCTGTTGTTGAAAACATCTTGGCAAGATCAATCAAACTTTCTTCTGACTTGCAATTGACTGCCCGTGCGCTATATTATGTTGGCCCTTTTAAAAATAGTGGTCCATTGCCACCAGTTCATGATGTTGATACTACATATACTATTGACTGGTCGGTTGTTAACTCCTCCAATGATGTCTCTGGGGCTGTCGTAAGTGCAACTTTACCATCCTATGTAAAGTGGCTGGGTAATGTTTCGTCAATGGAAGAGAATCTTTCTTATGATCCGGCATCTAGATTGATTACTTGGAATATAGGAGACATTGTGGCCGGTAGTGGAGTTAATTCAAAAGTTCGTGAGGTTTCCTTTCAAATAAGTTTGGTTCCTAGCATAACCCAGATTGGACAATTTCCAATTTTAATTTCTGATGCTACTGTATCTGGTACGGACTCATTTACTGGTGCCGAAACACGAAGTGTAAGGAGACCCTTGGACATACAAGTTTCAACTGATCCGAATATTAAACGGGATGAAATTGGGCCCGTCCAGTAAGGGTAAAATTATATACAAAGATGAAAAAAGACGGGGGTAATGAGTTAATGGAAAAGATTATTTCTCTTTGCAAGAGACGCGGTTTCGTTTATCAGGGATCCGAAATTTATGGAGGTTTGGCTGGTACATGGGACTATGGCCCGCTCGGAGTTACTCTTAAGAAGAATATTAAGGATCTCTGGTGGAAAAACTTTGTAGAAGATCGAGAAGATATGTATGGTGTAGATGCCGCTATTTTGATGAATTCAAAAGTTTGGGAAGCGACTGGGCACATCGCCACCTTTACTGATCCGCTGGTTGAGGACTTAAAGACAAAAAGACGTTACCGTGCAGACCATCTTTTAGAGGAAAATGGGATTGATCCAAAAGGAATGACATTGGCTCAGATGGATTCCGAGATTAAATCTCATCATCTAAAAAGTCCTGATAAAAATGGCCTTGGTGATGTTAAGCAATTTAATATGATGTTCAGTACTAAAGCTGGTGCGATGGATGACTCCTCTGCGACTGTTTATCTACGGCCCGAGACAGCACAGGGTATGTTTGTAAACTTTAAGAATGTTATTGATAGTTTTCATCCAAAATTACCTTTTGGTTTAGCACAGATTGGTAAGGCTTTTAGAAATGAAATTACTCCAAGGGATTTTATTTTTAGACTGCGTGAGTTAGAGCAGATGGAGATTGAGTATTTCATTCGGCCCGAAGAATGGCAGAAACAGTTTGAGGGATGGCTATCAAACATAAAGGATTTTTTGATCAATAAACTTGGGCTTGATAAGAGTCATATTCATGAG
The DNA here is from genome assembly GCA_016201465.1 of Candidatus Vogelbacteria bacterium. Lineage (GTDB taxonomy): Bacteria > Patescibacteriota > Minisyncoccia > Phycocordibacterales > UBA12445 > JACQCV01. The sequence continues at coordinate 27,289 of JACQCV010000039.1, forward strand.
TACGAACACAGCGAGGAAGAGCGATCGTTTTATTCTAAAAAAACAGTGGATTTGGAATTTGATTATCCCTTCGGACAGAAAGAGTTACACGGTCTGGCTTATAGGACAGACTATGACCTAAAAAAACATTCGGAGTATAGCGGCGCGTCACTGGAATACATTGATGATGTAGAAAATAAAAGGGTTATTCCACATGTGATTGAACCGGCCGTTGGGGTTGATCGTATTTTTTTAGCTTTGATTTGTGATGCGTACAGGGAAGATAAGATGGGAGACGGGGATCGCGTTTATTTGAAATTTAAGCCCTCGGTTGCTCCGGTTAAGGTCGCAATTTTCCCACTTCTTAAAAATAAGCCGGAACTTGTTGATAAGGCGAGGGAAGTTTTTGGAATGCTTAAAAGAGAAATTCCTCAAGTAACGTTTGATGATAACGGTAACATTGGTAAACGATATAGAAGACAAGATGAGATCGGCACGCCGTTTTGCGTAACTATTGACTTTGATACTTTGAATAATAATACGGTCACATTGCGTGACCGAGACTCAGGTCAACAGGAGAGGATAAAAATTGAAGAGTTAAATTCTAAAATAAAAGCGAGGTTGCAATAAGCTCTGGGTATTTACAATACACTTGTCTTTGTGGTAGAACAAGACAGAAATAAATCTTGTTTTTAATCCAGAAGGAGGTTGTGATATGTTAATGAGCGTGGATGATCTGAGGGTGCTTGAGGAACTGTCTACACTTGAAGTGGAAGAAATGCTTTTGAGGGGAGAAGCACTAGCACAAAAGTGTTCGCTTCAAAACAAAAGTATAGCGCTTGCCGTGGTTGATATTTGTCTTGGAAGAAAAAGCGGCATGTTTACCGAAGAGTATATGAGAATGGCGCAAGCTGTGATTGACTGGGGCAAGGCCGGAGTAAGGTCGTATCCTGTGGCAGAGATTGCTACAGGTTCCTATAATCAAAGCGTACCATTTAAAATGGTACGCTTTTTCTTGTGAGCAAGTCATCGTCTTTACGGGGCTAGACTAGACTTAATAAGTCGAGGTCTGGTAAAAAACCTATGATCTCACAGATATTCCTTAAGTTGCGGA
>JACQCV010000044.1 GCA_016201465.1 Candidatus Vogelbacteria bacterium
CTACCTGTTGGCAGACTCGATCCCAGAGAGAGTCTCGAACAATGTGTTGTTCGAGAAGGTAAGGAAGAGACCGGTCTCGACCTTAAGATTGTAAAGCAATTGAAGACCTACTCTGATCCCAACCGCGATCCTCGAGGCCAGAAGGTCTCAACCATTTTCCTCTGCACTGCCACGGGAAGATTCCATAGCGGCGAGCCAGACAGGACCAAGGTAGTGTTCATAGATATTGATCCTGCTTCACTCTCGAGTTACAGAAAAGATTTCGCTTTTGACCACTATGAGATTTTAGTGGAAAATTATAACGAAATCCTGAGCCTAATCAACAACTCGGACGATTCTCCATATCGAGAACACCTGTGTTAATAATTTGAACTATTTTCCCTCACGCTGATCTGTCTACCGGCAGACAGATCAGCGTGAGGGATTTTTTATTATTTGACAAAATCTCACCAAAGTATAGTTTGTAGGTGTAATTGACCTTTTACATATTGGAACCAAAAGGAGGTTCGGAATGGAAACAATCAAAAAGGGTCGGCCACAAAAAGGCTGGACAAAGGAATATGAATGTACGGGTGCGGGTAATAAAGGTGGCGGCTGTGGAGCCATTCTTCGAATATCTCAGCGCGACCTCTATAAAACTGTTAGCGAACACTGGGACGGAAATACCTATTACACCTCCTTCACTTGTCATGATTGTGGTGTTGAGACAGACATACCAGATCCTGGCGTCAAACTACTCGGGAAGCGTCCCAAACAAAAGGAATGACGATAGATGATCGCAACTCGCAAATGGACGAAGAACGTAAATTGCACTCAGTGTAAGGCCAAGCTAAGACTTACTGAATTTCAGTTCTATGCCAAAGAGGCCCACTACAAGGGACTTTCCGGTTTCGACACATATTTCCGCTGTTACAAATGTGGCAAACAAAACTGTCACAACGGACTCCCCGAAAAACTCAGGACTCGACTGGTTGAACAGGTAAAGCAAGAGGAAAACGACTAACGCCATTTAGACAAGGAGGAAAAAAATGAACCACCTAAAGGCATCAACATCTTGGGAAGTACTAAATGCATTAGAGCCGCTGACCAATGCCCAGCTCAAACTTAAAGAATCTCTGAAGATCAATGTCATGAGAGCCGGCCACGAAATGCTCACTCAACTCGTGAAATCCCCAGAAGCCAAGGACATGCTTGATGGCGCCGCAATCTCTATGGGAACCCTATCTACCAAACCCGAAGACTCGGTTGAGCTTCTCCTAACAAAAGATGGGGTCTGCGAAAGATTTCTCTGCAATGGTCACAAATCTTACGACATGGCGGACTGCGCAAACTGGGATTATTGCCCAAATCGAAACAAAGTCCGAACGATCGCAAGAGAGAGGTGGCCAGAAATTGTCGAGAAGTTTCAAATCGACAAACCTAAGGTTGATAAGGTTTTTGAACTTCTGAATAGTTAACGAAACATCGCCCCGATTCATTTGGGGCCTTCATATTGTCTAAGTTTCATAGACATCCCCTAATCATTTTGCTATATTCACAAACGAAGCTTGGAATAATATCCAAGCATTTTTTGTACGTAATTTGACAATTAGAAATATTCAGGCCGCCCCAAGGGCAAGGAGTGACAAGTGGACAAAAAAACTGGTGCGGAGAACGTTAGATGGGATTTGAGTTTTATGTACAAAGGTCCAGACGATCCAGCAATCGATGAGGATCTTACCAAACTAATGACAATGGCCAGACTATTTGAGGAAAGGTATCGTGGCAATTTGCACATACTTTTAGGTGAAGCACTTAAGGATATGTGCGAAATCGACATGTTATCCAGCAAGATTGTCGTTTATCTTTTCTTGAACCAAAGTGTAAATCTAAGGGATGAAAAGTTCCTAAAAAGAACTTCAGACATTAATACCGAACTCAACACCGCATTCGGACAACACCTTACTTTTTTTGACCTTGAATTAGTACGTCTAGATGATGCGATAATCAAAGCACAAGCCGCCAAGGATACATTCTTACAACAACATCTTTCTTATGTAATAGATGCAAGAAAGGGACGAGCCCATATCTTCTCTGAGGAAGTTGAGTGCGCGCTCGCGAAAAGAAGTAGTCTGAGTGCCGCGTCGTGGGCAAGCTTCTTTGATGAAGTCGCAGCAGATTTAGTTTTTAAGTGGCGAGGAAAAAACAAAAACCTTGAAGAGATGACCCATATTTTGTCTAACCATAGCAGCCCTAGTGTTAGGGCAAAGGCTCTTAAGGTAATCAACGATGGACTTTCTGGTAATTTTGCAAAATTCTCCGCACAAACTCTAAACATGATCACGGGCGCCAAATCACTCGAGGACAAAGAACGTGGGTACCCACACCCAATGGCATCGCGTAACGACAGCAACAAAATCCCAGATGAGGTCGTAGAGGCTCTACACACTGCTGTCAAGAATATCGCCTCGCCCATCATGAAACGCTACTACAAACTCAAGGCTAAACTTCTGAAACTCCCCAAACTCAAGTGGAGCGACAGAAATGCGAAACTGAACTTGCGTGGGAAAAGTGAAATTACAACTTTCGAAGACGCACTCAAGATTGTTCTTAACGCATACCGAAGCTTTAGTCCAACACTTGCCGAAATCGTCGAAGATGCAGTCAAGAATAAAAGAATCGATGCACCGGTAACACCAAATCGGCGTGGCGGCGCATACAACTATTCCATTGTCTTACCGGGGAATAAGCCGGTATCATTTACCTTCCTGAATTACCTTGGATCAAAGCGTGACATCATGACTTTGGCCCATGAGCTAGGTCATGGAGTCCACGGAATACTCGCAGGCAAGGCACAAGGTGCACTAATGTTTAGGGCGCCGATCGCTTTTGCAGAAACAGCATCTGTCTTCGGCGAGATGACAACCTTTAATCATCTGCGGGCTACCACAGGCGGCGAACGCGAACTTCTTGCTCTACTTCTATCGAAGATCGACGACATGGCGAATACTGCGGTTCGGCAAATCGGATTCTCAAATTTTGAGCAAAGAATCCACAGTGCAAACGGTCGGCTATCAATTGAAGAGTTTTGCAAAATCTGGCTAGAAAGTACCCAAGAATTGTATGGTAAAGATGGTGAAATCTTTACATATGAGAATACTGAATATCTTTGGTCATATATCTCCCACTTTCACCGCCCATTCTACGTCTACGGTTATTCTTTCGGTGAGCTGCTAACACAGAGCCTCTACGCTGAGCGTGAGAAACTCGGAGACAAGTTCGAACTTCTATATCTCGAAATGCTAAGGTCTGGAGGGACAAAAGATGCGGTCGCGCTATTGAAACCGTTCGGCCTTGATCCAACTAACACCGAATTCTGGAGGCATGGAATCGAAGTAAGCCTCGGCAAGATGGTTGATGAGGCTGAAACATTGGCCAAAAACTTGAAACTGGTATGAATATAAAACACCCCCAACTTTCGTTGGGGGATTTTTTTTACTAAATCTTCGCCACAATCCTACTGATCAATTCACCAAGTTTACTAGAACTCGCATTAACGCGCTTCACATTCTCCTCATGCGAATGATCTTCGCTATCAGTGTTGGTGATAAAAGACAACGCAAGAACTTTGACACCCTCTTCCCTGTAAAGTGCAGCAATACAAGATTCAGGCAAAGTACTCATGCCAACCGTCGATGCACCAACCATGCGCAAGATCGCCTTATCATACTTCCGACCCTCAAAGAACGGACCCTGTACCATTGCATATCCACCTTGATGTGCGTCGATCAAACCTTCAGCAGATTTCAGTGCCAACTGCCGAAAATCCTTGTCGAGCGTGTCCTCTGGCGAACAGAACTCCCCTCCCCAAAGTGGCATCTTGGGAGCAAAGAGGGTAACGAACCCATCAGCGACCACAATGTCACCAACCTTAATGTCTCCACTCAAACTTCCCGCCGCATTGGTCAAGATCAGATTCTTAACTCCAAGCTGTAGGAGCATCTCTGTCTGCAACCGAACCATCTTCGGAAGATTCAGATCGATAGGATTCTCATTAGCGTGAATACGGCCCGAGAGAACCCAGACACTTTTGCCATTCAACCTTGCAAAGATTAGCTCCCGCTTATGTCCTTCAAGTTGCTCCAGAGACTCAAATCCGTGAAGCCACACCAATGGGACACTCCATAAAGTTTCAAGATTCAGAGCATCGCCCCAACCCGTACCAAGGACAATGGCCGTAGTGGGCATTCCATGCTCACGAACTTCAGGCCACTCACGAGGTAAAGATTTGATGCGCCTTGATACCATATTTGCACAAATTTCTCTTTCCTTATTTCTCATCTTCCTCTCCTTACACATCACGTGACGCGCCAGCTTGCCACCACATGTCAACGAACTTTTTCACATAACCACCTGCCATATCCCAATCAACCCGATCCGTTTTATCCTTACGAAGTTTTCCCTGAGCATCAATCGAGATATTCGGATAGACAGCAAGAATAGGTTCGAGAAGATCAAGCGTGTTTGGTCCAAGACCACCAGCGACAGCGATTGCCAAACCGGGTGCTCTCTCCTTGATTGCAGCGATTTTCTCAAGTAGCGGTCCGGCCTCCATCGGGATTCCCCTGCCGCCACTTCCATCCAAGAGAACATAGTCGATATAGGGCGCATACTCTTCAGCAACTCTCCGTGCAATCTCCTTTGCCGAATGATTTACCGTCTCGAGCGCCTTGGGACCAACCTGAAGAACGATCTTCACCCTCGGGAAATACTTTTTGTACAGCTTAAGCGCCTCAACGTCCGGCCACTCAATATCAAGCTGTAGACCTTCCATGTTCGCTCCACCAAACAAAGTTGCGACCACAAGCTGTTCGAAGAGCCTATCGAGTTCAACGTCAGACGCATAATGCAAAACATTAAAGACTCTCGAATCAGGTTCAAAGATACCCGCAACCGTTTGGATAGGCGGGAAGCTATTAATCCACTTCGTCGGGAGCCCCTTAATCGTCTTCCAACTTGCCATGACGCCAACACCGAGAACGAGTTCGGAACTCCTCAACATTAGGTCCCGCATCTGCCTCGCCTGATCAACCATGAAGAAGTCCGTGATACTTACATATTGTTTAGCGACCATATACCAACCTCCTTACCCGATTAATATCGAGACTCTGTCAATGAGCACTTATTTACCAAATAAAACTACCATTTTATATTGCTGCTGTAAATGACCAATTGATAAATGCTATTATATAGACGATCGTCATTATAATAGCAAGGTGGTGGTTATGTTATTTATCAAATCTCGAATCTCTCTGGTTTCAACGCTCACAACCACAGAAGCATGTTTTAAATACTGCGGTCGACGTTCGTTATACAACTCTCTTAGGGTTTTATCCCCCATGCCGACTAAACCCCGAGTGGACACATCCACCCTCTTCTCGATTATCTCAAACGGCACATCTAAAAAAACTATTTTTGAAATTTTATCTAAGTAGTTCATCGCGGGCTCAGAATAAATCACGCTACCACCTGGAGAAATGACTGCATCTTCTAATCCAACAAGGGAAAGTATCGCCTCAGATTCAGCGGCCGAAAAACCATCATCTCCAATTTCATCGATGACCAAATATAATTGTTTTCCAAATCTATTCCTGAGAAGTTCATCCACATCTACAAACTCATATTCGAGCTTTTCAGCCAAAGCCCTGCCAACTGTACTCTTCCCCGCTCCGGCCATACCAATAAGTGTTATGTTCATTATAAAAAATAATATCACAAAAAGACCCCGAGAGGGGTCATATAATTATTTGGTTAACTCTTGGATCCTTGTGTAGATCAGATCAAGATCCTGAAGGGCGATGTCACCGACACCATTTGAACCACTCAGAATACGGACACGTGTCGATGGCTCTTCCTTCCTGTCGCAATGGACCATCACTCTCACGTTATCACTGATGACATCGAACCGGACGTTAAAGCCCCGCGGCGTCGGTGTATAAGTTTCAGTAATGTTATAACTAAGCAGTGTCTCAAACTCTTTCCCCTTAACCATCTCATCCTCCTTTTTATCATCTAAGTTGAACTTACTTTTCTTTGTAGATTATTACATACTAAACCCAGTAAAACAACTTCTAGTCTTTAGGAAATCTTACCTTTTGCCTTAATGTTATGCAGCAACATTCACACATTACCTGTTGCTATTTACAGAGTAGCTGCTCTATGCTAATATTTTTATGAACTCTGGAACACTGACAACCAAAAGGGAGCCCCTTGATGCGAAACAAAATACTGCTATCACTACTCGTCTTGATCAGCGTAACAACAAGTATCCTATATCTCATACCCATAACCCCAGAAGAGATCTACGAACAAAATAAGCAAGCCTCGTGCGGTATCTTCTCCACGATAGTTTACAGCCTGAATGGTGAGGAACACATTTGGACGGCGAACGGTTCTGGATTTTTCAGAGATAACGAGGGCCATTTCCAAACGGCCGCACACTGTGTAACCTTGATTGATGTCCCAAAACACAAAGTGGTAATCAAGAATTCCATTTTCCAGGTGATTGTAACTTTGCCTAATGACACACTTAGAATTTATGAGGCAAAACTCACCGGAATTGACGAATCTATCGACGTGGCAATCCTTAAAGTTCTTGACACATCTATCACAAAGACTCACCCTGTATCAATGGCCGACATGTCCACAGTACATCCTGGTCAGATGGCATACATAATTGGCGTGCCTATGTCCTTGGAGTTTTACGGCTCAATCAGTAGAGCTACAATTGGTTTTGTTAACCGCCAGGTAGGTGAAACCAGAATCAAATCCCGTATCCAACTGGACTGCGGATCTGCTCCAGGAAGTTCCGGTAGTCCTGTATTCAATTCTAAGGGAGAGGTCATTGGCATGATACAGACAGATGTTAAGTCCGGTGCTGACTCTAAACTTTCACTCGCTGTGCCTATAAATCTTGTCGACCTCGAGAGACTCAAGAGAGGCGACGTAGCAATTCCGAGCACTGGTCTCAGTATCCTCGACACAGACTTCCCACGTTACTCTAGTCTGGAAAAATTTTACGAAGAAGACTTGACTAGCCTCAGGAGTAGGCTGCCAGGCCTAAGTGATCTGGAACTTAGAAAGTTAGTTCTTACTTCAATAGGACAGGCAACCATAATCACTGAGATCCAAAACAAAAATCTAAAGAATCAAATATCAGTTGGCGACTTGATTCTACAGATAGATGGTACAGCGATATTTAGCGGACAAGATCTTGGTATCTATCTCCATAGTAAGACCAAGGGAGAAAAAGTAACTCTTACAATATTCAAGACAGCCAACAATCGGCTAGAGAAAGTGATGGTAACATTGGAGTAACTCCTATTTTTGATCTCGGCTCTGATACCTGTCAGAGCCTTTTAATTTATAATATTGACCCTTAAAGAATCGGGACACCTAAAATATTTCACGTATGGCAGAAAGGGAATCAACTATCACATCTGCTTGATGCAACATATTCGCGGAGAAAGAATGGGTAACGGCCACAACCTTGGCGCCAGCCGATTTGGCAGACGCAACACCATTGACGGAATCCTCTATCACGACACAAGAATCTGCGGGAACTCCCAATTTATCGATAGCCAACAAATACGGTTCGGGATCAGGTTTACCAATTTTAATCATGTCACCTGTAACAACGACTGAGAAATATTTATGCAGATCAAAACGATCAAATATGACTTTCTGAATCCTCGAATGACTCGACGTTGATAATGCCAAACTAAACCTCACCGACAAGTCATTAATAAGATCCACAAGTCCATCAAACAGCTCTATGTCGGCAGCCAACATCATCTCAAGAAATTTGTCGACCTTCTCTCCCGTCAGATATTCTACCGAAATACCCTCGATATGGTGTTCAATAATTATCTGCGAGAAAATACCTGCCGATGTCTTCCCCTTAAAACTGTCCCACTCCTTTTCAGTTGGAAAAATACCATATTTATTTAAAACAAAGTTTTCTGCCATAACATGTATCTGCTCAGAATTAATAATCACCCCATCCATGTCAAAAATAACGGCACGTATTTTGTTCATGCAAAATATAACTGCCCATTAGAACAAAACGTTTCTCAAAAATAGGCCTAGAGCAGACTATCAGGGGCATACATACCTTTTTGCAGACAAATATACACAATTCCACCACCAAGGTACTCAGAAAAACCACCTTGCCCTCTAGCTTTGAGGTCGGCGTTTATTTTATAAGTGATCTTAATATCCAAATTTTTATTGTTTATACTATCAAGCCAGCCGCCTATCACCTCCTTACTTTTCTGATCGATAATAGGGGGCGATTCTAAAAACATAACCCCACCCTTATTTAGCAACTTGTACCACCTATTTATAACTGACATTAGGAAATCTGGATTATCTGAGAATCCAACTGATCCAGCATGCATTTTTTCTCCGATGAAGTCAGCCCCTTCGTGCCCAAGCCATTTTTGAACCTCTCTATGACCATATGAAGAGAAGGCATCTAAGGCCAAAACATGATGATTATTTTTATAGTCAAGCACCTTATCTTCTTCTGAACGACTATCTGTTAGAGATACACCCAAGGTTCTTTTAAAAAATCCCGGTGTGAATTCCTTAAAAAGTGTCGAGCCAATTCCACCCAACTCAACACCGACCGCGTTGTCCCTTTTGGCAGCAAGCCTGTCTTCAATATATTCCTTTATATTTTCGTGATCTTCTCCATATAGTCCACCAAATGTTTTATCAAAAGAATGTAGACCGCTGAGTAGTCCTGAGTTATAAATTCCCCAACCGTGTATAACTTCCCTTTTCAAACTTCCAGATGTGATGTTTCTTGCTTGAATCAAAGACTTTTTTAACTTCCTAAAATTTTCTTTTTGCATAAACAATTATCTAAAAAATTCCTTTCTAATTTTTTCAACCGTTTCGGCGTAATCTTTCATCTGTTCGCGACGCGGCCTAATTATGTCAATTGAAAAAACATGATCAATAGTAGAATCTTTCATTAGTATAACTCGGCCAGCCAGCGAAACGGCTTCCTCAATCAGATGAGAAACCATTACTATCGTCTTACCTGTTTCTGCCCAGATCTTTAGAATGTCTTTATGTAGCTCGAATGTTGTCTTTGGGTCAAGTGCGGCGAAGGGTTCGTCAAGAAGCAACACCGAAGGATCGACGGCGAGAGCCCTCGCGATTCCGACGCGCTGTCTTTGTCCACCTGACAGCTCTCTTGGATATTTGTGAATATGCTCTGCTAGGCCGATAAGTTCGATCTGTTTTATTGCTTCATGGTGAAGTCTCTCCCCCCTTACACCTTGCATCTCCAGACCCAACTCGACGTTCTTGAGAACATCAAACCACGGGAAAAGTGCCCCGAATTGGAATACCATAGAAACGTTTCCAGGAATCGTAACTACGCCGGTGGACTCTTTCTCTAGGCCGGCAATAATCTTCAAAATAGTGGACTTACCACAACCAGATGGTCCAATCAGACAAACGAATTCACCTTGATCTACAGTCAAACTTACATTACGCAAAGAAGCCGCTTGGCCTACATCGTAGGTTTTCCACACGCCGTCAAATGCTATGACTTTTTCTTTAATCGAATTTGTAATGTTCTGCATATTGTAAAAGTTTTTGCCACACGAAAAAATTCAAAAAGGCTATTGTAACAATCATAGCAACGATCGCCGCAAAAAATATGTTACCCTGACCACTCGAAGATGCATTAACAAGCATGCTACCAATCCCAAAGAGATCTCCGCCCACGATACCGGCAGGAAGATATGTATGCAATACTTCTGCGACAATAATAATGTTCCAGCCTTGGGCCCAGGCCAATATAGAGCCGGTAACAAGCTGCGGCACAATTGCCGGAAGCAATAAATACCTTATCTCCGACAATCCTTTGACACGAAAGACATGCGCTGCAGCTTTAACGTCATTGGGGATTCCCGTTAGTCCGCCAACAACAGTAAAAACAATGTTCCACAACATAGATAGAAAGATAATAAATATCGCAGCACCATTTACAAAATTGTATTTCACAAAAAAAATAACTATCGCCGGGAAAAAAGCTAGTGTTGGTACTGATTCCACAATATCATAAAGAGGCAAAAGAAAACGTTCTGCAGTAGGACTAAAATAAATTATAAACGCCAGAGGTAACGCAATAACCACCGACAGACAATAAGCGCTAGCCAGTCTGGCCATCGTTGACCCCAAGGCCAAAAACAGATCATTAAACTTCACAGAAAAGAGAGTTAGCTGTGCAACACCGAGAAGGCTCGAGGTAACAATTGCCAATATAATTAGAATAGTCGGCATAATTATTATCGAGTACCACTTCTGCCAAACGGTAGTTGGATAATGTGGTCCCGACCTTTGTCTATGCCTATGGATATGTCTCGAATGATCTGTATTTCTCATATTTTATTCACTTACTATATAGTATACTATAAACACATAAAGTCTGTGAAAAAATATGAAAGAATTCTTGATCAAATCTGTTAAGTATTCTTATACTCTCATTTTAAGGCCAGTTTTCTTCCTTTTTGACTCCGAAACTATCCATACGACTCTGGTAAACTTCGGCACCCAAATTGGAAAGATCACGCCGCTTCACTTTCTTATTAAGAAACTCATCCGAATTGAAGATGTGTCTCTAGAACAAAACATTGCCGGAATAAAATTTGATAATCCTATAGGTCTCGCAGCTGGTTTTGACTACGAAGCAAAACTCCCAAACGTTCTACCTATGATTGGATTCGGTTTCGGAACAGTAGGTACAATCACAAACAAACCATATGAGGGAAACCCACCACCAATGCTTGGCAGATTGATCAAATCGAAATCACTACTAGTCAACAAAGGTTTTAAAAACAGTGGTATAGCAAAAATAGTAAACCAACACAAAAATTCAAAATTCCCTATACCAATTGGTATAAGCATCGGTAAATCAAATTGTCGCGAACAGATGACTCAACAAGAGGCAGTCAACGACGTTGTGGAGTCGTTCAAAGAAATAGAAAAAAATAATCTACCCTTCAAATACTATGAGCTAAATATCAGCTGCCCAAATCTCTACGGAAATATTGAATTTTACTCTTCTCAAAAATTACGTGAGCTCCTTGCTGCTATCACAACATTGAGGTTGTCGAGACCGCTCTTCATTAAAATGCCAATTGATAAAAGAAACACCGAGGTTAACGAGATGCTTAATGTTATTATTTCATTCCCCGTTCAGGACGTAATCTTCGGAAATCTTTGGAAAGATAAAAATCCAAAATCTTTGGACCAAGAGGATGACAAAAAATACAAAAAGCGATTTTACAGTGGCAAACCAACTGAGGAGCGATCAAACGAACTGATAGGATTAGTGTATAAAAAATACTGCGACAGACTCACTATAATCGGCTGCGGCGGAGTCTTCAGTCCCGAAGACGCGTATAAAAAAATCAGACTTGGTGCATCTCTTGTTGAACTAATCACGGGTCTCATATACCAAGGTCCCCAACTACCAGCAGAAATAAATTTCGGTCTACTCAGACTTTTAAAAAAAGACGGATTCAAAAACATATCCGAAGTTATTGGCACAGATGCTATAGGTTAAACTCATCAATGACTGGGCCTTACCAAGAGACAAAAGTTTAACAAGTTCAGCGACCGGCAACGCAAGCGTCATATCCTCTTCGTAGTTTGAGGAAGCAACCTCAAAAACTAAACCTGTTTTTGCCAAAAGCTCTCTGCGACGTGGAGAAGTTCAAGCTAGAATTATTTTCCTCTTCACCTTATGCCAACTTAATTAACTTTACTTATTTTTCAAATCCATCAAGAAACCTACCGAACACAGAATAGATAGCAGCAACCTGTTGTCCTCCACTATCTACAGATGCGCCTTGACATATTTTCCCCGCTAGTATTTTCACCTCGCATGGAGTAATTGACCTATCATAGAGTCTTATTTCGTCCAACGTTCCGGAACCAAACTGTCGATATTCACTACTATAATCTGACCCAAATATTAAATCTTCTTTTCCTATATAACCCCTATCTAGACTCAGGCTAGTGGATGTGGCTAGTTCACCATCTAAATAAACGTCTGCAACCAAACCATCGTAGGTTATGGTGTAATTATGCCAGTTGGAAATATCGATAGGTTCAACTGTGCCAACATCATATGCCACACTATTTGCACTTGTGTTATCTAAGATTGTAAATTTAACTTTCTTTGTCCCATCAATTGGACCAATCTGGTAACCAGCTCCATCTTTTAAAGAAACAAACCATCCGGACCTCGCCCAAGCATCAGTGTGTAAACTGTCAGACTTTGCCCAGAGATTTATCGAAAATTTACTAGGATAGTACTGCCTAGAAGTTGTGACAATACAGTATGAGTTTACACCATCTAAACCGAGTCCGGTGCCAATCTTGCCATCGGCATTAGTTACTGCCCCACCTACCGTTCTACAACTATAAGAATTGTAACCAAACGACCAATAGTTTATTAGGCCAAAATTAATGTCAGGCGCAGGACCAACCCCCAAAATACTTTGTTGAATCGTCGACTCTATGGGTGTAGTTGTCGGCTGCATCAATATAGGTGTAACAATCGTCGGGGCAAGAGCAATATCGTTGGAAACAGTGAAAGGGTCACTCACTCCCAATATTTTACCTTCCTGATCCTCTGCCCTAATCTTATATTGCCTTCCAGCCAGAAAATTATTAGCTACCTGCCAGTTAAAATAATTCCCAATAACTTGGTTAGATAAACTTCCAACAGAAAGACCCCCGGTCTCTATGTCAAAGTTAATCAGCGAAGAACTATTCTTTGGAATACGCGTAAATGTAAAGGTCTTGATCTCACCTTTTTTCAGAGACGATGCGATTCTGCCAAATTCTACTGAAGTTGTAGCGGGATGCTTGAGTAAATCGAGTTCCACTATCAGTGATTCAATAATTTTCTGGTAGATTAGATCAATAGTTTCTCTCAGTCTTGAATTTGAAGCTATTAAATCAGGCGATGACTGCTCTAATCCCCTGACCTCGGCCAGCAATTTAAGCGTACTACTAAGATCCGCATATGAGAATATCGGGGCGGTTAGCAAGATGATTGTAGTAAATAATACGAATTTAATGTTGTGTTTGAAATATTTCATATACATATTATACCTTCCAAACTAAATAAAGAAAACGCTACATGTTTTTACTTTGATCATTGTCCAAACTTAGACAAACAGAGTTCATACAGTATCTATGTTTTGTGTTTGTGGGGCCATCGTCAAAAAGGTGACCCAAGTGAGAGCCACATTTAGAACACACAACCTCAATTCTATTCATTCCATAACTATTATCTTTAATTTGTTTGGTGCTACCCGGAATTGCTTGATCGAAGCTTGGCCAACCAGTACCAGAATCAAATTGGGCATCGGCATTGAATAACAGATTACCGCATGCAACACATTTGTACACACCGCCCTCTGCCTTATGAACATACTTACCACTAAATGGAGGCTCAGTACCCTTTTCTCGTAAAACCTCGTATTGCTGTGATGTTAACTTATCTCGCCATTCTTTGTCAGATTTTGGCATTTTATTATCGTCTGTCATTTTATTTTTGATTTTCTTTTAATAAATTCCTAAACTTTTGTTGAACCTTTTCAAGTTTCGGATCAATGACTAACTCACAATACGATTGACTTTTATGTGTCTCATAGTAGTTTTTGTGATAATCCTCCGCAGGGTAGTACTGGTCCAGATGTTTAATCTCAGTAACGATAGACTTACCTCCAGGGTGGTTTGCCTCCAGATCGGCAATAAACTTCTCAGCCCTTTTCTTTTGTTCCTCAGACGTATAGAGAATTATTGACCTATACTCGGTTCCGACATCATAGCCCTGCCTGTTTAATGACGAGGGATCGTGTGTCGAAAAAAAGACAGTCAATAGATCGTCAAAAGATATCCTCGAAGGATCAAATAAAATCCGCGTTACTTCGGCGTGTCCAGTGACCCCAGAAGCCACATCATAATATGTAGGATTAGCTTTTGTACCGCCCGCGTATCCGGGTTCTGCAGAAATTACTCCCTTCAACATCTTAAAAATGGCCTCTGTACACCAAAAGCATCCTCCACCAAATACCGCTACTTCATTTTTCATTACTTATAAATTACTATTTAACCAAATGTAAAGGTGAAGGCACGGAGTCCTGGCTTGTCGACTATCATTTTGACAATATGAACACCATAATCGGTTCCGTTAATTATATTATAGAGCTTATTATCTTTGACGTTAATATTTTTAACCCTTTTACCATCAAGATAAATAGTAACATTGACACCCTCATCCGAACTGCCAACAAAATAAACACTTTTTGAGTTATACTTCAGGTCTATCTCCGCATTAGCGCTTTTATTTTGTGCAAACTGTCGTTGAAAATTCCAATTTCCACCAAGGTAAATCTTATTGATTTCAAGGTCGTTGGGTATGTCAAGTGCCTGAAAACCAATTGTGCCTATTGTTCCACTTCCAAGATATTCATTTCGCGCCGAGCCAAAATACATTTCTGGGCTACCAACCCGAGAAGAGTCAACTGCCACTACGCCACTAGGTGTTACGACTGGGATCTGATCCAATTTGTCGAGCCCCAAAACTGTGACTCTCTCATCCAAAGCCTTTTGAATTGCAGTCTCCGTATCAGCATATCCGCCTTCACCAATATGATCATCAACGATATAACCATCAATATCAATCAAATATTCGTGTGGCCAATATCTGTTCTGATAGGCGCTCCAAGTTGCATAATCATTATCTTGAACGACTGGATACTCCACACCCAAGTCCTTAGTTGCTTTCACAACATTGTTGTAATCTTTTTCAAAATCGAATTCTGGAGTGTGAACCCCGACAATTATGAATCCTTTATCCTTATATTTAGAGTACCAACTGTTGAGGTACGGTAATGTTCGTAAACAGTTAATACAACTATATGTCCAAAAATCCACTAGAATAACTTTTTTCCCAATAAATTGTTTAAGAGAGAATGAATCTGTATTTATAAATTTACCCCCAGGAATAATCTCAATCGCTGGTGGATACTTAAGCGCCTTTTCTTCTAAAATCTTTCTTCTGTCATCAATTTTTTGGGTAACTTTTTTTAGATTAACTCCAATTTGTGGAACTAGAGATGTCGAACTGGTAGATACTTCTGTATCTACAACCTTAGTCACTGCAATATTCTCTGCACGCTTTCGAACTGGCTGTTCTGATTTATTTGATTCAATATAGAATATCGCAAGTACAATAATTATAATAGCGACACCCAAAGAAAAATTTTTAGATAACATCTGTTTATTTATTATTAGCTACTACGGTCGATGCAAGATATGAAAGGAAACCTGGAACAATGGGTAGAAGACATGGACTTAAAAAAGAACCTAGTCCAGCAAAGAAGGCAATCACTATATTAACAAATGTAAGTGAACTTATACTACCGCCGATACTTGTGCCAAGATTCAAAGACGTAAGTATCGAAGTTAAAATAGAAAAATTAGCGACCCTTCTCAATTCACCAGTAAAAACAAGTATACCAATAGAGATCAGAATAACTCCAAAAAAATATTGAAATGCAATTAGCCACTTACCCATCTTCCTAATAAGCGCCTCTGCCTGTTCAGTAAAAAGTCCGACCAACAAAAAAGGGATTCCAATTCCCAAAGTATATGCGAATAGAAGTATAAATGCACTACCAGTATCCGAAGTTGCAAGAGCCAGAATTGCTCCAAGAGCTGCACTAACACACGGTGTCCAACCAACTGCGAAGGCAGCTCCAAAAATAAAGGAGGTTATGTATGTATTCTTAAATTTCCATTTTACAGCGATAGTATGCTCTTTGGTTAAAAAGTTGGGTGTAAAAAGATTGAGCAGAAAGAGGCCAAAAAATATGATCACAACCCCACCTAATCTACCGAGCCACAGCTGTACTATTTGTGACGATTGAGATAATACAGTCTGAAGCAATACTCCAATAATAGAGAACACGAAAGAAAAACCTAAAACAAAAAACAGACTTGTAAGGAAAATCTCACGATTATGTACCGACTTTATCGCCTCATTACCCATTATCGATCAATTTTAAACTAGCTCTCAATAACATGCAACCATTTGGGTTTACAAAAGACCTTTTTGTGCAGTAACTCTGTTTTCATAAATCAAAAAGCCCCTTGGCTCTCGGCAATCTACCAGAGGCAGATGCTAAAAGGGTCCAAAGGACAAAATCAAGGCCTACAACACCGATAACAACAGACATGTTAAGCTTCAG
>JACQCV010000041.1 GCA_016201465.1 Candidatus Vogelbacteria bacterium
AAGTCTGGTTCTGGCAAAGGGACTCAGGCGGCTTTGTTAATGGATTATTTAAAACAAAACGACTCGCGGCAGATCTTTAATATCGAGACAGGTAAAGAGTTTCGTAATTTTATAAATCAGACAACATACACGGCAAGATCAGCCAAAGATATATTGGATGTTGGTGGTAGGCAGCCAGATTTTTTGGCTATAAACATTTGGGGGAAAATTTTGATGGATAATTTAGAGGATAACGAACACATAATCGGTGATGGATTTCCAAGATCAAGACTTGAGGCCGAGGTTTTGGATACGGCTTTTAAATTTTACAAACGTGCCAAGCCTATAATTATCTATATGAATGTTGAGAATGAATCGGTGATTGACCGACTGGTAAAAAGGGGGCGCGCAGACGATAAAGAGGATGCAATAAAGAATAGATTAAAATTCTATGCTGACGATGTATTGCCTGCAATCGAATATTATCGCAATAATCCTGGCTACACCTTTTTAGATATAAATGGTGAGCCAGCGATCAAAATGATTCATAAGGATCTAATAAGTAAATTAGAGTCAGAATGGGCGTCACAATAAAATCAGTCAAAGAAATAGAAATTTTGCGTGAGGGAGGCAAGCGGCTTTCGTGTATGCTTTATGAAGTTGCCTCGAAGGCCAAGGTTGGAATGAGTAAGATTGAGATCGATAAGATGGCAGAGGATTTGATTGTGGCTGGAGGAGATATACCCGCTTTTAAAAACTATAAACCCGCTGGAGCGGCAGTAGCATTTCCCGCGACCTTGTGCATCTCAGTTGGTGACGAGATTGTACACGGGATTCCGAATAGTTACCGGTTGCGGAATGGTGACATTGTCGGCCTAGATCTTGGTATAAAACATGGAGGACTTTTTACAGATATGGCTGTGACTGTTGGAATTGGTGAAGTAGATAAAAGAGCGAAGAGATTAATGGAGGTTACGAGTCAGGCACTCGAGTTTGGAATTTCGGTAGCGAGGGCCGGAGCAACAACAGGTGACATTGGTTACGCAATTGAATCATTTGTACGGCCGTACAAGTATGGAATTGTTCGAGAGCTTTCTGGACACGGTGTTGGTCACAAGATTCATGAAGATCCATATGTTCCAAATTACGGAAAGCCGGGTACTGGGACAAAATTAAAACCCGGGATGGTCCTGGCCCTTGAGCCAATGATAAATGAAGGCAGTGATGATATAATCTTGGGCGAAGATGATTTTACATACAAAACTCGAGACGGTAGCCGTAGCGCCCACTTCGAAAAAACAATTCTGATCACAGAAGCTGAACCAGAGATCCTAACCCCGTAGAAGGTCGTTCAAGGTTCAACCTTGAACGACCTTGAGTTTTTAGATATAGTTTGACTATGAATAGGGTATCAATAGAATTAGAATCTTTTCATCATGTTTATAATCGTGGAACGGACAGACGTATTATTTTTAATGATACTGAAGATTATAAGCGGTTTGTTCTTTATCTAGATGTGGTAAACGATACCGAGATACAATGTCCTGCTCATATGGCGATAGCATTGAGAAAAGAATCTCGTCCTATATCTACAGACAAGCTCGTTAACCTGGTCGCTTTTTGTTTAATGCCAAATCACTTTCACTTACTTATTCAGGAGCGAGTATCTGGTGGCATTAGTAAGTTTATGCAAAGATTGGGCACCGCCTATACGATGTATTTTAATGAGAAAGATGAAAGGAGCGGCGCACTTTTTCAAGGGCGTTTTAAAAGTAAGTTGATTGACAGTGAGTCTTATCTTTTGAGAGTCGTAGATTACATACACCTTAACCCAAGAGATTTACCTGGATCACTACGTGCGTACGAATGGTCTAGTTATCACTATTATTGTGGTAAAAATAAGTTTGGGTATCTACTGCAGGTTAATACTCTTGATGAGTTTACCAGGCTGGAGAGAGGGGAAAAATATCACAAGTGGCTTAAGTCCCAGAATAACTTTGATGACATAGAGCATTTGTTAATCGATAAAGCATAACGTTCAAGGTTCAACCTTGAACGTTATTGTGTTTTTGTTTATATTTGATATATTTAGTCAGGATTTAGAAGAAGGAGGTCTATTGTGATTGATAAGAATGGTAATCCGTCAGGTCCTGTTCCTGTGCCTGGTAGTATTGTAGTTTATTTCCGTGCCGGGACTCCGATCAAAGATATTGAAGATATTTTTAAACAAAACGGCTGTAGTTTTAGTTTTAACTATCCTATCAACAATGACCTGTGTTACCACGTCATTGTTGATGTTGGGTCTGAGGATACACTTGTGACCAAGTTTCGCTCAATGTCCCAAGTTACCAAATCCGATAGGCTGTATCTTCAGGGATATCTGTAACCTAGAGATTCTGCTGCCCGGTAAATTGGGCAGCTTTTTATTGACTGAATCGAAAAAATAGTTTAGTATTTGTAAAACAAATAAATTTTTCATTATTAATTTTTCATTTTTAATTTTCTTTATGGCACATCCAAAAGAAGAGAGGACATTAATAATTTTGAAGCCTGATTGCGTACAGAGAGGGATACTTGGACAGGTAATCGAGAGGTTTGAGAGGAAGGGTTTGAAGATTACTGGACTTAAGATGATGCAGCTTAGCGACGCCGAACTTTCTGGACACTATGCGCCGCACAAAGATAAGCCGTTTTTTGAATCACTGAAGAAATATATGAAGTCGGCTCCTGTGGTGCTTATGGTTATCACCGGCATAAAGGCGGTTGAGGCTGTTAGATTAATTGTCGGCCCAACAAAAGGGTACGCCGCTGATGCGGGGTGTATTCGCGGTGACTTCTCTATGAGTGGCAACGTTACCATTGTTCATGCATCAGATTCTGTTGAAGCTGGTAAGAGCGAGACCGAGAGGCTCTTTAAAGAGGGTGAAATTTTTGACTATAATCGCGCCGATTTTTTGCATGTGTATGGAGAGGACGAGTTGAGTTAAGTTATACACTTTTTCTAGTTGAAGAGCGGTGGTTAAGTTATATAATTTAAGTGAGGTTATTTGATATATTAAACTAGGTATTTATGCAAGGGAGCCCCACTTTCGTTCCGCCTTGGCGGTAGCGTCGAGGGCACCCACCTGGTGAAGAACTAGGGCTTAATATCCTCAAATAACTTCGACAAATATGCTCCACTCACTGGGGGCTTTTTTGTGCCCTCTCGATTCTAAATAATTAGCGTCGGTAACACTCTCATTCGAGTGTTACCCCACCTGG
>JACQCV010000013.1 GCA_016201465.1 Candidatus Vogelbacteria bacterium
ATGTTGAGTTGGCTGCCTTCGAGAAAACAGGTTTTTTGGGTGATGGAGATTCAGTCGTGGGGCAGCAAATATCGGTAATTAATGAGGGTGATAGGCTGGTTGTTACTTTTAAGATAGAGGAGGGTCGGTGGAATGAAATTGTAGGCATGGCCAAGCATGATCCAAGGTGGTCGCGAGATCCAATACAATATAAAAACAATAATTTTGTACACAAGTTATGTGAGGCTGTTTGTTTGCAAACGGAGAAAGTTATGTTGAGGGTTGCATCAGGTACTACAAATGTAAGATCTGCGCGTGGTTTAATTAGAGTTGAGGTGCCAATAAGCACTGTTGACCCAGGTGAGAATATTTTAGATCAGGTTGATAATGTTTGTAAGAATGTTTTGGGTATTAATAGGTCGCTATTTGTTTCTCCGGATCGACCAACCGAACAGAACGAAAAGCGAAAGCAATACGCCTGGTCGCATAAAATTAAATTGGAAAAGGTGCAAAATGAAGATGTCGGCAATAAATTGGAGAGGAAGGAAGTTTTACCTGGTTATTTCTCTATGGTAGAGAATGGACGTTCAGCTGAACTTATGAAAACTGTGCCCTTTTTGTTATACCACAGGATCTATTCCAATGATACGCTCTCTGAGGTCATTAAGTTTGGGACATTGCTTGCAACACATGAAAGGTTTATGCGT
Organism: Candidatus Vogelbacteria bacterium; assembly: GCA_016201465.1. Taxonomy (GTDB): domain Bacteria; phylum Patescibacteriota; class Minisyncoccia; order Phycocordibacterales; family UBA12445; genus JACQCV01. The sequence goes on from JACQCV010000013.1 coordinate 687, forward strand.
GGCATGAATATAAGTGGTATGTCTTCCTGTTCGGACATGCGGCATGGTGGTGGAGACGGGGTCTTTCTTAGGATGTTCGCCGGAGAACAAGGTTTTACATTTCATGATGTCTCCATATATGACTCGGATAGTTGTTTAAAATTGGTTTTCGATCACAGTATTTTAGATCGGACCGACCATTATTGTTATGACTCGGATATGTTTGGGTCAACTAAACCGGTGGACTTGAGGCATAGGATAACAGCGGAGCAATTAGCACTCAGATCAACTAAGGAGGGTGTTGTGAATAAAAATGAGGTCGTCTTTGGGTGTGGCATTTCTGTTGAGGATATAAAATATGTTGTTGCTACAAACTCTGATATTAGACTTGAGGCGATTAAGGATCTTGAGAAGAACGGTATCAAGGAGATTAATGGGAGACCTATAAGAGATGTTATTATCGTTGCTGATAAACCTAGTGACGTTTTGAAAAAGATATTAGTTGAACGAGAATAGCAATGAAAGAGTTTTCGAATACAAATGAAAAACTGGCGGCCCTGGCTTACGAAGATGAGAAGCAGAAGAGAATTTTGGATGAATCAGTGGTGAACTTTGGCTCTAGCTCTAGGGGAAGGGTTAGGTCCCTTGTGGGGCGGCGCAGTCGGATGGAGTCACAGAAAGAACAAAAGTGGATTAAGCCATTTGAGAGGGTTGGATTTTTGGGTGATGGAGATTCGGTGGTGGGGCAGTATATCTCTGTGATATATGAGGATAATAAACTTGTCTTCACGTTTAAAATGAAAGAGTCAAAATTACGTCCCGTGATTAATGATGAAAAGGAAGAGTACGCTTGGACACGAGATTCGATCGTTTACGCGAATAAGGGTTTCAGATTTAAACTTGCAGAAGGCTATAGTTTAGATATGGATGATATAACCATTAAGGTTGCCGATTCTGATAGTCCTACCCGTTCGTCGCGTGGGCTGGTTCGAATAGAGGTCGATTTACACAGCAATGCTGCGCTACACAAGTCGTTTTCCGAAAATAGCGTCGAGAATTTACTCGATCGAGTAGACAAGATTTGCGCCGATGTTTTTGGAGTCAAAAGATCACTATTCGATTCACCCGAAAGAGCTGTCGAAAGGAAAGAAAAAGTGGATCGTTATGCCTGGGCGCATAAACTGGATGTGGATCAATTTGTGGGTGCTGGTGCTATAAACGGGATCGATAAAAAATTAAAGAGAAAGGAGGTTGCGCCTGGATATTTCACGATGGTTGAAGAGGGCCGAGATAAGAAGATTGAAGAGATCACACCTTTTGCGTTGTATCATACACTGACTAGCGCTAACAGTCCAGGTGAAACAATAATGAGAATTTTGAGGTCGGGAGCTTTGATCTCCACACATGAGCGCTTTGCTCGAGGTATCACCGTCAATGGTTGGTCGTCAAAAAAGGACTTGGAGGTTGGTGGAGGTGATGGAGCTTTTGTTAGAATGTTTGCCGTGCCAGCCAAAGAAATTGAAGGTATGATTTGGAAGGGTAAACAAGTTAATATAATTTTCGATAATTCTATTCTAAACCGAACTGATTATTATTGTTATTTATCGGATCGATTTGGTGCTACAGACCAAGGGAATTTCGACAAACGCGTAACTTCGGAAGAGTTGGCCATGATGCAAACAAAGGGACATATAGGTATGAACGAAATAGTTTTTAATCATGGGATTTCTTCTTCTGATATTCGGTTTGTCATGGTACAAAATATCTGGGCAAAGAAAGCCATAGAATCTTATTTGAAATCTCGAGGAATTGAAAATATCAACGGGCGTCTGGTTGATGACGTCGTAATTGTGGCACCAGACCCGGTTACTCTTCTGAGGAAAATGTATGATAATTTTGACAGTAAAAAGGAGCAAAGGATTGAGTTAGAGAAGATAGCCATTAGGAAAGAGCGAGTTAAACTTTTTACAGCAGGGGATGATGTCGTTCTCATAAACACAAATATTAAACACAGAAGCTGGAAAAGGGCTAAGCTAGTTAAAATAAATCCAGATTTAACCTTTACTGTAAGCACAGAGAAAGAGTCAATACTTTCTGTTGAACCAGATATGGTTGGGCTGGTCAATAAGTCGAAGCTTAAGGTTGGAGACATGGTTATGCATTACGAAGAATTTGGCTTCAGTCATACTTGTGAATTGGTTTATATTACCGATGCGTCTCTGTCGTCAAAGAAACAGGTTAAGATTGCTACTTTTGAAAAGCCAGACAATGTCGAAAGTTCACCGCTTAAAGATATATATTAGTTAAAATGAAGCAGACTACAGTTCTAAATTGTTAGTATTATTGCCGCCTTTAGGTTTTGGACTTTTTTATTGGTCATTTCGTCGAAGGAAATTGATCTGTTGGCATGGTCAAACTTAAATAAATAATCAAGAGATTCTTTACCTTGTGCGTCGGCGGTGTAGGCCGCCGTATCTGCTGTATAATAGGTCAAAAGAATTTGGAAGAATCTGTCTATAGGCAATTTGGCCTTTTCAGCCATGCCTTTAATTTTGACTACGGCATCTATTAGGCCCCCTCCTTGAAGATAACTACCAATAGGATCACTTCCAACAATTGCTGAAGCCAGGGCGACTTCCTCGGGCTTGTAGTTAAGTGTCGTTAGTATTGCGGTTATTATCTTTTCAGTGTAGATGTGTTGCATATGTTTCCCACCCTTTTGTATAG
>JACQCV010000012.1 GCA_016201465.1 Candidatus Vogelbacteria bacterium
GTGGTGGTTTTTTTGTTTTTGATAAGAGACTACTCGACCACTTAACCGAAGATGAAAACTGTGATTTAGAGTATGGGGTGTTCGAAAAATTAGCGGAAATGGGCGAGATCATGGTCTATAAACACACTGGCGAGTGGGATTGTATGGATACGGAGCGTGACCTAAGACACTTGCATAAACTATGGAATGGAAATAAAAGTTTTTGGAAAACCTGGAAATGATCAAATGAAAAACTTATACGGCGCCATTTACAAAGGAAAAAAGGTCTTAATCACGGGCCACACAGGGTTCAAGGGTTCGTGGCTTTCGTTATGGCTAAGCAAACTAGGGGCAGAGGTCATCGGATACTCTATTAATATCCCATCAAGCCCGAATCATTTTGAATTACTTGACATTAAAATGAAATCAGTAAGTGGTGATGTCCTCGACAAACAGAAACTCCTCGAAACAATTGCGACTCACAAGCCAGACATTGTTTTTCACATGGCCGCTCAACCAATCGTGCGTTTATCCTACCAGGAGCCAGTCAGAACACTTGAGACAAACATCATCGGCACATTAAACGTGCTTGAGAGTTGCCGTCAGATTAAAGGTGTAAAAGCGATCGTTATCATCACAAGCGATAAATGCTATAGAAATCAGGAAATAATGTGGGGATACAGAGAGACCGATCCCATGGGAGGAGACGACCCATATAGTGCATCCAAGGGTTGCGCCGACCTTATAGCAAGTTCATACCGACAGTCTTTTTTTAATCCCAATTCATATGGGACTAAACACAAAACCTTAATCGGAACGGTTCGAGCCGGCAATGTGATCGGGGGTGGTGATTGGGCCAAAGACAGACTAATCCCCGACATCATGAAAGCAACAAACTTAGGAAAAGAAGTGACCATACGCAATCCTTACGCGACTAGACCGTGGCAACATGTTCTTGAGCCGCTTTCCGGTTACTTACACTTGGGGTGGAAGCTACTTGAGGGAAAGAAAGAGTTCTCAGATTCATGGAATTTCGGACCAAATGATAATTCCTCAATAGCTGTCGGGAAGGTTATCGAAAAGGTAAAATCATACTGGAAGAACGTACGCTACGAAATACAAAAAGATGCGGCTAATCCCCACGAAGCAAATCTATTAAAGCTAGATTCAACCAAAGCTCATACGAAGCTCGGATGGTATGCGGTCTGGAACAGCGAAAAAACTTTTGAGAAAACCACAATCTGGTATAAAAAGTATTACACAAGTAAAAAACTTCTAACCAGAAAGGACTTGACTGATTATATTCGCGAAGCAAAAAACTTAAAGATTGAATGGGCAACCACATGAAGATTACACAAACCAAACTAGATGGAGTACTAATCCTTAACCCAGATGTCTTCAGTGACGAACGCGGCATTTTTGTAAAACCATTTCACAAAGACACGTTTATTGAAAGTGGGATGAGCGGCGTCTTCGAAGAAAGTTTTTATTCAATCTCCAACAAAGACGTCATTAGAGGCATGCATTTCCAAACTCCACCACAAGACCATTCAAAACTCATTTATGTTCTAAGTGGTGCCATTACTGACTTAATACTGGATTTAAGAATCGGCTCCCCTACCTATGGCGACTTTGTATCAGTCGAATTATCCGTAAAAAATCACACGATGGTGTATATACCCACTGGCTTCGCGCATGGATTTTTGTCTCTTGAAGACAACTCGTGCACAGTATATATGCAGTCGACGATGAGGTCAGCATCACACGAGGGTGGAATTAGTACAGATTCCTTTGGTATGAACTGGGGCGTAACAAACCCAATCCGCTCCGCACGTGATAAAACATTCCCATCCTTAAAAGACTTCAAATCACCATTCATATATACAACAAAATGAAAATACTTATTAGTGGAACGACTGGATTCATAGGAAAGCATCTGGTACAAGAGTTGCTTGAGGAGCACCACAGTGTGTATGCTATCTTACGTCCCTCTTCAAAAATAGATACATCAGCAAAAAATGCCTCGCAATATGTGTTCGATGGCGACATTGAAAAACTTATTGCATTTATGAAAAACGAAAAATTCGACGGTGTTATTCACCTCGCCTCGCTTTTTTTGGCTCAACATAAACCAGGAGACATTAAAGAGCTTATAAATTCCAACATTCTTTTCTCAACAAATTTAATTGAAGCGACATCGAAATCAAACACTCCATGGTTTATAAACACGGGAACATTCTGGCAGCATTACAAAAACCAAAATTATAATCCCGTAAATCTATACGCCGCCACAAAACAAGCATTCGAAGACATCGCTAAATTCTATGTTGACGCATTCAATCTAAATTTTGTTACAATAAAATTAAGTGACACATTCGGCCCGAACGATACCCGTCCAAAAATCTTTAATCTATGGTCAAAAGCCATAGCCACGAACGAAACGCTCGGTATGTCCCCAGGCAAACAAAAAATCGATATAAACCACATTGAAAATGTTGTGGGCGCCTTTCTCCACATGGCCACACTCCTTCAAAAAGATACAAAGAAAGCTCTCAAGAGTAAGTCTTTCGCTGTATCTTCCGGGAAAATTATCACACTCCGAGAGCTGGCAAAAATTTTTAGTCATGTTACAAGGAAACTCCTCAACATTAACTGGGGAGAAAAACCCTATCGCCCACGTGAGGTTATGATCCCATGGAACAAAGGTGAGGTGATCCCCGGGTGGAAGCCCAGGATCTCACTAGAAGAAGGGATACGAAAAACGTTCTACAAACAAAATGGAGAATAAGAGTACGACAAGTCAAAAGTTAATAAGCATCTGTATTCCGACATATGAGATGTATGGCAAGGGGGCATTTTTTCTCAAACGTAGTCTTGGCATGCTTACACGCCAAACCTTTAAAGATTTCGACGTTGTGATCTCGGATTATTCAAAAGATTCAGAAATTAAAGATTTGTGTGAGAAATATAAAGGTAAATTAGATATTCATTACTTCAAAAATAACAACCCGGTTGTTGGTATGTCACTAAACGTTAATAATGCCATTGCCAACGCCACCGGGAAACTTATCAAAATACTTTTTCTCGATGATTCACTTTTTAACGAAAACTCACTCACAGAAACGATAAGGCACTTTGATTTAGAAAAGGACCACTGGCTTGTTACAGGCTGCACTCACACAAAAGATGGAAAAACGTTTTTCCGACCACATCTTGCCAAATACCACAACAAAATACACATGGGTCAAAACACCATTGGTTCACCCTCGGTACTTACAATCAAAAATGATAAACCGCCATTGTTTGACACCAACCTTAAGTGGTTTATGGATTGTGATTATTACAAGCGATGCTTCGATGCATATGGTGCACCAAAAATCGTCGACTCAATAAATGTCGTGATTGGAGTCGGTTCTCACCAAATATCAAATACGGAGGCAACCAAAGACCTAAGAAAAGCGGAGTTTAAATACATCGTAAAAAAGTACAACGAAAAGACGATTCGAGACATAACGCTTGTGGCGATTTCTTCGATAGATCCAAAAGGCGCCGTTCGTGCTCTTGAGCTCTCTATGGACGGGATGGAATTTCATGAGACAATACTCATATCTCATAAAAAACCAAATAAGTTAAATCCAAGAATTACATTTAAACAATGTAAACCCGATGAATTGAGGAGTAGCGATCCAAAAAATAAAGACGACTACAGTAAGTTCATGGCTTATAGCCTTTGCGACTATATCGACAGCGACTTTGCACTAATTGTACACAACAACGCACACATACTTCGGCCGTATAAATGGGACTACGAATTTTTAGACTATGACTACATAGGTGCACCGTGGCGAAAAAACACCCACTTCACTCCAGAAGGTATCAACGTACGAGTTGGCAATGGGGGTTTTTCATTAAGAAGCAAAAAATTGCTCAATGTCCTCAATGTTTTAAAACTACCATTTACCGATAATGGGACCGGTTTCTTTAACGAGGATGGCATTATCTGCGTGTACTATAGAAAACAACTTGAAGACTATGGAATAAAATTCGCACCGGTCGAAGTCGCGGCAAAATTTAGCATGGAACACGAAAACGAAGATTCAGATATTGAACCATTTGGCTTCCACGACAACAAGAAAGCCATTCCGAGATTTTTTTTCTTAAAACGTTTAATTAGAAAGCTTATAAAAAAATGATAGTTACGGAACTTTACAGTGGGCAGGGTCTCGGTAATCAATTATTTTGCTATGTCGTAACTCGTGTAATTGCCAAAGAACACGGATTTGACTTTGGAATAATGTCACCTCACAAATTCAAAGGTGGCGACTTTATGACATTAGACTTTGGTAAACCTGTTGGTGGAAGATCTGGACCAGAGGGTGGACCACCAGCAAGACTCCCCGACGGCATTAAATACTACCATGCTGAGCGTAAAATTACCCATCCAGATAACGGGGCAGACATCCGTTATTATGACGAGCGTCTTACTGAGATATTGGATAATACAAAGGTTGACGGATATATGCAGAATGAACAGTATATTCTTCACAGAAAAAATGAAATCCGCGAGTGGCTTAAGATAAAAAGTGAATATGAATATAATGATTTTTCAGATGACAACATCTGCGTAATAAATTTTAGAGGCACAGGATATGTAAATGACATTGATACATTTCTAACTAAAACCTACTGGCAAAATGCTGTGGGCAACATGCTGAAAATTAATCCCAAGTTCAAGTTTATTGTTATTACAGAGGATATAAAAAATGCTAAGAAATTCTTTCCCAAATATGAAGTTTATCACTTTAGTATCGGTAAAGATTATGCCATCATTAAAAATGCAAAGTATCTAATCCTTTCGAATTCAAGTTTTGCATGGTTCCCAGCATGGCTTAACGAAAATCTTAAATTATGCATTGCTCCAAAATATTGGGCTAGGCACAATATATCAGACGGTTACTGGAGCCTCGGATACAGCTTAACGTCTGGGTGGATGTATCAAGACAGAAACGGCGACCTACAGGATTACCAAACTTGTCTGAGGGAGTCTAAAGAATACATAAAAAAACACAAAGAGCTATTCTCAAATAATTTACCGTTTAAACCGTCTTTTGCCAAAAGTATCAAAAGCACAATTCAAACGTTCGAAACATTTAGGAGAGAATCCTCCATCATCATTGCTCTTAAGAGAGTAGCAAACTTAGTTTTATCAAAGATGTATATCAAAATCAAAACGTCGAGTTGGAGGCTACTAACAACCATTAGAAGAAGTAAACTGACCAAGCCAGCAAGAAGAATAATCAGACAAATAATTTATTCCACACAAAACCGACTTAAAAAAATAAAGTGGGCAATCGAAGAGTGTATAGCAAAAAAAACATGGCTCTCTCCGAGAGAAATAAAAGAATACAGAAAAAAGATAAAAATCTATGATGCCTTTAACTTTTTTAATGAACTTGATTTACTGGAAATTAGATTGAATATTCTCAATCCTTACGTCGACTATTTTGTATTGATCGAGTCACCCCTAACTCATTCTGGTCTAAATAAAGAATTATTTTACCAGAACAATAAACACCTTTTCAAAAAATTTGAACACAAAATTATTCACTATGTGATACCCCATCCCCTACAAGATTTCGACGACGCAAAAAAAAGGATTGGTGACCCAAGAACCACAGATATCGAAAAAAGTATTTTAAGGCAAGCTCTGTCCACAGATACCATAAGAACCTGGTCAAACGCCTTCCTAAGAGATTTTTATGAAAAAGAGTGTGTTAAGATACCCCTGATAGGACTATCTGATAATGATTTTTGTTTCGTATCAGACTTAGACGAAATCTGGAATCCTGAACTATTTATAGATTATTCGAAGGATGACATATTTAAACCATTATTAGACCAGTATGTTTTCTACTTAAACAATCGTTCGAACGAAATCGAAGGAGGTACCGGGACGATTGGGACAAAGTACAAAAACATTAAAAACAACTGCTTGAATCACCTAAGGTCAATCAGGAAAACAAAATATGTGAGATTATCAAACGGCGGATGGCATTTCACATTCCAGGGCGGCGAAAAGATGATAAAAAAGAAACTTGAGGCCTATAGTTACCAATGGGGCGACAATAACGCATCAACAAAATCGAAAATAGCTGAAAAGGTCCTAAACAACGAAGATGTTTTTGGCAGGTACTTCAAATTTTGGAAAGACGAGAGAAGCTTACCAGATTATATTTTGAAAAACAGACTAAAGTATCAGTACCTACTAAGGTAAAGCATTAATAAAATGATCATTGTTAAAATTTCACACGGGCTAGGTAATCAGCTATTCCAATATGCATTAGGACGGTACCTCTCGATTAAAAACAAAACAGATTTATTTCTTGATACATCTTTTTACACCACAATCAACAAATCTGAAACTCCAAGAACATACTCCCTTGATAACTTTAAAATAATAGGGAAACTATCTTCGGCTGCAGAGATGTTAAATATAGGAATCCCTAATGTCTCCAACACCACCTTTGTCGAAAAGTTAAAAAGGAAATTACTCAGAATGTCAGAACGCACGAAACCACTGCGAGATAGGAAATTCATAATCGAACCATATTTTCAATTTTGTCCGGAGATATTCGAGATAAATGATAACTGCTATTTAAGTGGTAATTGGCAAAGTGAAAAGTATTTTAAAAAAATTGAGGATGTCTTGAGAAAAGAACTTACTCTAAAGAATATTCCGACCTTTCTAACAAAAGAGTGGCTACAAAAAACGGCAACTTGTAACTCCATCAGTATTCACATACGAAGGGGCGACTATATTCAAAAAACAAATACCAATAAAATTCACGGCACTTGTGAGGCTGAGTATTATGAAAATGCTGTAAAGTTAATTTCGAAAACAATAAACAAACCAGAATTTTTTATCTTCTCCGACGATATAGACTGGGCAAAAAAAAATTTAAGAATCAATTACCCGATCCACCTTGTATCAGATAACGAGATTCTAGATTATGAGGAACTTATCATCATGAGCAACTGTAAACATAATATAACAGCAAATAGTTCGTTCTCATGGTGGGGCGCGTGGCTCAATAACAACCGAAATAAAATAACCATCGCACCAAAAAAGTGGTTTCAAGTCGAAGAAATTGACACAAAGGACCTCATTCCTAGTTCTTGGATCAGAATTTAACACAGACAACGAAACTCAAAATACTTTGTGCAAAATAAAAAGCCCAGATGCAGCAAAGCGCCGCTATCTAAGCTTATAAAGTTTAATTAGGTTTCCTTGGTTATGTTGCCATGGTGGAACCGTCCACCTTTTCTTCCATACCATACAACTTCCCTGGCGTACCTTTCCAGGTCCCCAGAAAAGTTCTGATCAGCCTCTATTAATAGCCTGACTGGAGAACTTTTTAATTCCATATTTCTATCAACGGAATCCCCAAAGTACTCCAAGAAGTTATATCTAAGTTCAATCCCCAACTCTGAAACAATGGGGTCTATAATCACGGACGATTGATATAGAATAAGATCATCAATTAATTCACCTTTGTTATCCTGACCCAAACCCTGTGACAGTTCTGAAACGAAAGATCTAATTTCCTCATAAAACTTCTGTTTATTGGTTATTATATTTAGAAATGTAGCTTCTTCGAGCGGCCAATAAATATCCCCAAATTTTGGAATTACCAAGTCCAATCTATCACCATCCACGGCCCTCTCGATCACTTTTGACACCTGAGCCAACTGTTCACCGATAAGCGAATCCTCCCTACCACTAAAGTAAATAACTAGTTTCTCGTAGAAATCACCGTAACTTATTCCAAATTGTCTGCGAAACAAAATAGCAATATGCTTGGTTAATCCTAGACAATGAAAACATTGCACAGCCAAATAAAAGAGGCACGTGCGTTTCCAATCTTTTTCTGGCATAGATGCGGTTTCAATGATCATATTATTATACTCTACGACTGAATCCGCTGATGGCGTACTATGAGCCAACAAGATCGGCGAACGCACAGACTTTATGCCGTAGGATTTTACGTAAAAAGGTTCGTTCAACCCCGAATTTGGAAGAACCGTACAAAGATAAACATAGAGATTAAGAGAATCTTCTTGAGCATCAATTAGTGTACTAATGCCTTTCTTTGAAGACTCATAGGTCTCGCCCGGCAAGCCCATAATCAGCTCGGTGTAGGTCGCAATACCGGCCTTACGGTATCTTTGCATCAACTCCTGGAACTTTTCTATCTTTATGTTTTCGCGCTTAACAATACTCAACGTGTTGATGTCCATACTTTGGAAACTCAGAGTAGCACCCTTATTCATAGCGGCGTCGTTCAACATTTTAGTTATGGCAAAGACTTTGTCATTGCTGTTCTTGGCCGTACACATTCTAAATTTCCTTGGGTACTCACCGTATTGTGCACGTACTTCTATCATTTTACGAGTGAGATCTACGTCGCGTGGCAATATACCATAGTTGGAGTCACAATTAAATACATATTCAACACGGTTAATTCCAAACCACTCAAATTCTGCCAAAAGTCTCGACTCGTTCATTGGCACCAACTTGTCGAACGTATTCCCGCCCCAATCACAAAATTGACAGCGATAGGGACAACCTCGGTTGGTCTCCTGACAAGCACTCAATGCAAAAGATCGACCCAATAAGAAATCAAAAACACCGGAGAGGTATGGGGATGGCAATTTGGAAAGATCAAGGATTCTGGACCTGGCTGAAGTCTTAAATGATTCATCACCCAATACACGGACACTCAGTCCAGGGATTTTGGTATAATCAGGCTGCAATGATAGAGATTCCAACAAAATCTCAGAGAAAGAAAACTCGCCCTCGTGATGAACGAGAATGTCCACATATGGACAGGCAAAGAAGAATCCTTCTGACTTGTCTGGCACCTGAGGTCCACCAAAAACGACTAAACATCGAGGAAAAGTCGTCTTGATTGCTTCTGCCAAAATTTTGTTGTATTCCCAATTCCAAAGATAGCACGAAAAACCAACAACCATAGGTTCCGATGTTTTTTTTATAACTTCCAGAGGATCTTCACGTAAAAAAACTGGCTCCTGAAATTTAAAATTATTTTCAATCTCCGGAATATTCTCCGCATATGCTTGTATAGATCCAACCGAGTAAGGTACAAAAACATTATTACCGTACTGGTAGTTCACCTGGACCAACAGAACATTTCGTCTTGTATCCATATCTTCTGTCCTCCTTCTATTGTGGTTTTAAGTTATCAAAGACCAATACTTCTTCCAGTACTTATACCAAATTCAACCGATTAAAACAATAAGTAGTTAACCCAAGCAAACTAGGAGCCTATTTATGCTTCAGAATATATACTTTTTCGTGAAACAAATTTGCAAATAACGAACTGAAAATATAATCTACAAAAATCTGTATTACTCTAGCAACACAAGGCATCTTCCAGATAATTGGAATGTAAAATCCAACCGGTATAATTTTTAGAATCGCAAATTGGTCCTTTATTTTTGCTTCATACTCCGAATACGGAAAGAAGTTGTTATACCCATCACCATTACTGAAATATCCATTTACAGAACCACTTCCAGCAAGAGACAGAATATAAAGACCATCTTGGCTTAAATTATTCCTAGCGTATTTTAGCTCCTCGTTAATATCAGCGTAATTTGCAACTCCAATTTCTAAAATTAAATCGTACTTACTACCAACAGACTCTTCCCCCCTAATAAAATATTTAATCTTTCCGATAGTTGTTGTGTTTATTGCCTCTTCGATCATTCCTTCCGATATATCCATACCGATCATTTCAGAAAACATTGACGACATTTGTTCAAAAACTTTTCTTAAAACAATACCGTCAGCACATCCAACTTCCAAAAGTCGTAATCCCGATCGCCCCCGCAACCTCCTTTGAATTTCCCCCAAGACAATACCCAACCTTTTTTTGAAAAAATATTGTATGTAGTTTGACGCAACATTTGGATATCTTTTTACAGAATAATACGGACTCTCTTTATTATAAAAATTTTTATCTTTTATCATTTATGAAACTGGTTATATTTTTGGCTCTATTATCCCAAGAATACTGGGCCACATCAATCAACGCTTGCCTAGAGATCTGATCACTAAGTTTGGCATTTTCCAAAACATTTTTTATAGCGACCGACAGGCCCCGTGAATCATCTGGTTCAAAAAATACAGCGTTACTTTCATTTAACACTTCTCTTATTGACGACAAATTAGATGCAACTATTGGCCTCCCACTTGCCATATATTCAAAAAGCTTCATAGGAGAAGTATACAACCTTGAAACAACTTCCTTACCGCTATTTGGTATAACGAGTACGTCAGCAGCTTTCAAATATGTGGGGATGTCCCGGTGGGGTTTTTGACCCAGAACTATAAGATTATTTACCCTCAAATATTTATTTCTAAAATCTTCAACATGCCCCAAGGTACCACCGACAAAGACAAAAAAATAATCTCCGCCAAACAGCTCACCTGATCGCGCCAGAACATCAGCCCCCTTCCATTCATACAGATGGCCGGTATACATTATAATCTTTTTATCTTTCGGCAATCCTAATTTTTCTCTGGCCTTGTCCTTTGAAATTTCAATATCAAACCGCCCCAACTCCACTGCATCTGGAGAAACAAATATCTTTGAAGAATCGACACCCTTACCCACAAGAAAGTTTTTTATACCATTTGAAATAACAACAATTCCGGAACAGCTTTTTACCAAACAGGAGACGAGAAAATTCCACTTTCCATTGTGAGCTTCCCAAAAAAACTTTTTTTCAAAAAAACTAAGAAACCATAGTGGCAGCTCGTCCCTGGAATAAATTGAGTCAAAATCTCCTTTCAAACAATATTTGATCGATGTCAGTGAAAAAGTTACGTATCGAATTAAAAAACCCAACTTTTCATGTCTAATAAAGTCAAAACAACTTAACTTCTTAATCACAAAGTTTTTCTCGATCTCATAATAAGAAAATGGATCTTCTTTAATCTCATTTCTTCTATTTGGTATAATTAATTCAACCGATATACCATACTTAGCGAGGGCCTCACATGTTTTCATAATCTGAATACCGTGAGCTCTGTCAGTGGGTAATCTAATATTGGCGACATAAGCAAGTCTCATATTATCTTCTTAAGCTGACGCATCAAAAAAGAAAAGGGTCGTCCTATGGCGGGTAAATGAGAAATATTTCTCAAATAGTAATCTTTTTTTGTTTCTATAGACCTTGATTGTTTATCGATAGCAATACCCTCTCTTTCGCAAAACAAAACTGCATCATAAAACCATTTCCCCTTCTTAATAGCCGTTGAATAAAAACAGTGAAGCGGCCTTTCATATGTACTTAGGAACGGTTCCATAATATTTATAGCCCTTTTACTGCCATCTATTTCCATCTGCCAAGCCGTCTCACCATCTTTCAACAAACTTTCAAAAATCTTCTTATCCCAAAATCCACTAAGCAAAGAAACACTATAATTCACATTTTTACTGACCTCTCCAATCTCTTTATAATTTTTAAATTTTTTATCAGGCCATGGCCTTGGATCAAGCTTTAAACACGCGGCATTTTCCTTTTTCGTTAATTCAAGCAGGTTCGCTATCTCTTCTGTATTAATCTTTTGTGTGAATAAGAAATCTTCGAATAAGTTTAAGATGTACGGCGTCACTATATGTCTTACGGCTTTCTTTGTATTGGTCGCCCAACTTTTATCCTTCCCGACTATTATTGTTTTTACCCTCTTATCGGGATAAACTTTATTTTCGGCTACCAGATATACCGGGAATGGGCAATCGGGCCAATATCGAAAAAACAGTGTGAAAAATACCGGCCAAACATCGCTGTAAGCATCACATGATGACACGATGATCGAACATTTTTCGTTAATATTGTGATACATATTTGCCCTAATTAAGGCCTAAAATTTTTGATAATTTAAACCTAACTCTCAAGGTCACCCACAAAAAGCCACAGAGATATTTGTAAAATAAAACGTAAAAATAATTTATCGACCGATTATCAAATTCTACAAACTTAAAAGTTTTTGCCGGGTAGTCAGGATTCGACAGTATCGTATAATCTCTTGTACTATTTGGATCTTCCTTTAGGTAGTTTCGATACTTCTGTTCTGCCTTACTTCTAAAACTATAGCCATAATGTTTAATCCTATATGGCGACAAGTAGATTTTTTTAAAATCCCCTTGAATGTCCCCGTTATGCATCTTTTGATTTTTAAAATATTCTAATCCAGAATTTCTCCACATACTTCTCTGCGGGTGCAATGTGTATAAATAGTAGTTACCGTCGTATCGACACAATTCTCTATTGAGCCAAAAATTACACATTCGAAAAGTTACTCTATCGTAACCAGAATTAATGTATTTATCCAAAACATCACGTGTTAGATGATCTTCGAACACCTCATCGCCATCGATCCACAAGATCCAATCAGATTTTAGATTTTTTGCCTCTTCAAGAAGCATTATTTTATCTCTCCCTTCGTCGTATCCCACAGTATGCAGAATTTTGGTGATCTTTGGAAATTCCTTATAAATATCACTAGTTCCATCTGTCGAACCATTATCCAAAATAACAATTTGATCAACAAGTCCAGACAGCTTGGCTAAACATTCCTTTATTATAAGTGCCTCATCCTTGATTCTTAATATTGCTGTGATATTCATTTCTAAATTTCCTTTAGAAGATTGCTGACTATTATTTCCGGTCTCAGATTTTTCAAGTAAAAATTGTAACCATTTTCTGCGATCTTATCCCTTAGCTTTTTATCTGCCTTGAGTTCCAAAATTTTTTTAGCAAGATCCTTCTCGTCGGATGGGTGACACAACAATATGTTAACTCTATCACTAAAGACTTCTTCCACACCAGGAACCCTCGCCGTTAAAACCGGCTTTCTACACGCGACGCCCTCATACACCTTGTTTGTCACAACCATTCTCGACTTTATTCCATCACTAAAAACGCCTAAAATTATATCCGCCTCATTAATGGTATCATTTAAAACTTCGTCCGAAATCCTCCCACCAAAAACGATATTATCTGCGCTCAAACTCTCTTTAATTCTTAGCATCCTATCAAATTCCTGACCCTTACCAAAAATTCTAAATTTAATACTTATTTCATTTTTCAAAATACTCGCAGCCTTTATTATATACTCTATACCGTGAAGTGGTATAAAACTGCCATGAAAATGAACAATAAATTCAGACTCCTTTTTTGCCACTGTCTTTGGATGAAAAAAACTATCATCAGACCCGATCAAAACTCTCTTGAATCTATTGTGGTAAATATTAAACTTTTCCGAAAAATAGTCTATTTGAGTATAAGTATCCAACAAAATTATTTTTGCTATTTTGCACGAATACCAATCCAAAAATCTACAATAAAGAGCACCAACGCCTTTGGGTTCATATCGTTTTCTATCTTCTACCTCGGAGTTATAGAGAGATAGGAATAGGTCAAAGATAATATCCCCACCAAAGAGAAGTCTTGCTAACCAAACGACAGTGTGTCCCGGATAAGCGACCAATATTAGATCAAAGCGCTTATTCTTAACTTTTTTGTACTCTTTATACAATAACCAATACTTTTTTATTCCCTTGTGTTTTCTTGGATCAATATTACAGTAGATAACTTCATAATTATTTTTCTGGAATCCAGAAATAAGTACTCGATTCCTTGAGTAGCTCCTGTCGTAAATTCCAAAAAAACATATCTTCTTCATATTAATTACGTTTATTGTCGAAGCCCTCGACTATCTTTACAACTAATCCAAATAAACCCGCCCGTTTCTTTGTCTCTTCGAAAAGTCGGCGCCTTATCTCCACTATCTGTTTACTATTTTTTAGAGAAATTATTTTGTCGACGAGATCTTCCTCATCGCGTTCCCTAAAAAGAAGAGTGTCTTTGAATTCTCCTAGGTAATCGGCAAATGCCTTGTTGGAAACAATTACCAATAAACCAGCCGCCATGGATTCAAGAACGGCTTTATCCACTCCACCAGCTGGACAGAGATTAATACTAAAATCATTTTCCCAATAATACTTTTTTATTTCACGATTCGGTACACTCCCAGCAAAAACTACGCAATCATTAAGCCTGAAATCATTTACCATCTTTTTTAATTTTTCAAGGTATTTTTCGTCGCCTTCGTTTATTGTTCCCCCCACTAGAGTAATTTTGAAATCTACTCCTCTATCATTCAAAATATTAGCTGCCTCGACAAGTGTATCCAGATTTTTTATCGGTGTTATCCTGCCCACACTTATTATTTTTAGCTGGTTACCATACAAGCCTTGAGCCAGCGTATTGGGATTCTTAAAATCATCGATTGGTATACCGTGACCTAAGACTTTTATCTTATCACTTTCGAGTTGAAAACTTTCCTTGGATGCAGTAAAAATCACATCAACGAACTTTTCCGCAATCTTTAACTTTAAATCAACCTTTCGATGAGTATACCAAAGAGCCGTTTTCTTACCTTGTAACTTCCAAAAAAATCCCCCAAAGACTAGGTAAATCGGGTTCATGTGTACAAAAACCGTATCGTAATTTTTCCTTTCTTGCCAAATATATTTATAAAAGTTCCACAAGTATTTAAACCGAGATTGACCCCCCTCTTTACCAAGGGAAGAAACAGAAACATTCTTGGGCAAATAATATTCCCCTTGTTGCAAACAAATAACAGTAATTTTTTCGACATGATTGGCGAACTCTCGTATCCAACCGTGCATAAAACCCAGAATATCGTCATTGATATCAACCTTCTGAGTTAGTATTAAAAGTTTCATAAAATGTTAAGACAAAGCGACAATCTCCTTTGCCAACTTATCTTGATCATGCCTTATAAGAGTTCTCTGTATTGTATCACCCTTTACTTTTTTCGGGATTTTATTATTCAACAAATCTGTGCCGATGTACTTATGTTTGTCTGTCGCCTGAACCTGTCCGAATAATACCGGCTGACCTTCGTCAACATATTTAGCTAAAAGTTCCCTGGATGGAAAAGTCTTGTTGTAAATTATACAGTCAAATATACTGGGCTTAATAAACAATTCTATACCGCGAACGAAATCCGAAACCGAAAAATTATCCGTCTGTCCATATTGATTCATAAGATTGCACACATAAACTTTTTTCGCCCTACTTTTAATCAACGTGCCACTGATATCCTGAACCAAAAAATTTGGTATCAGCGACGAATAAAAGTTTCCTGGCCCAACGACTATCAGATCTGCTTCTTTGATCGATCTTAATGCCTCCGGATTCGCCTTAGCCTTCTTATCAAAATAAATTTTTTTTACACCAAACCTTGAGACAAGATGATTGTTTGCAATTTCATTTTGCCCAGAAATTATTTTGCCATTATTTAGTTCTGCCACAAGGTGGACCTTAGCGAGAGTAACGGGTAACACTTGGCCCTTAACATTCAAAATTAAACTAATCACCTTAAGCGCATCATTAAAACTGCCCGTCATCTTCTCAACAGCCGAAATAAAAATATTACCAAAATTGTGACCAGTTAAGCTGCCGCCACTAAATCGAAAATTAAATAGCTCTCGCATTAAGTCATCCGAGTTCGACAAAGCCACTAGACACTGTCTTATGTCTCCCGGAGGCAAAACACCATATTCATCCCTTAACTTACCTGTAGACCCGCCGTCATCCGCCATTGACACAATGGCAGTTAACTCCAAATCGGGATACTTCTTGAGTCCTGACAAAACAGTAAACGAACCTGTTCCTCCACCTATGACTACCACTTTTTTCTTTTTCGTCATTGTTGCTGCCTATTGTAACAGAACAAAAGGCCCCTTGGTAACATTGTGAGGCCCTTTATCTGTTGTTCTAATTTAGTAGCCCATTCCTCCACCCATACCACCCCCCATATCTGGCATTCCTCCAGCAGACTCCTTTTTTGGTTCATCAGCAATTGCAACCTCAGTAGTCAAAAGAATCGCAGCGGCGGACGCAGCATGTTCAAGAGATGTTCGTGTGACTTTGACAGGATCAACAATGCCCGCGGCAATCATATCTTTAACGATAGCATCTTTGTTTGCATCATAACCTTCGTTATCTTTCCCACTCTCAACCCTATGCACTATTATAGAGCCGTCCTGCTTTCCAGAGTTGTCTGCAATCTGCCTGAGGGGCGCCCTGAGTGATTCAAGGAGCACACTAACACCTGCGGCAAATTCATCTTTGATATCCTCGTGTGGACATCTAACTCCTTTGGCGACGACCTTTGTCATAGCCCTAATAAGTGCCGTACCACCACCAGCAACAATTCCTTCCTCGATAGCTGCCTTAGTTGCCTCGACCGCATCCTCAATTTTCAGCTTTTTGTACTTCATTTCGGACTCCGTGGCGGCTCCAACTTTGATCACAGCAACTCCACCAGATAATTTCCCAAGTCTCTCCTGTAACTTCTCCTTATCAAAGCTCGAATCAACATTTGCTATCTGTGCTCGAAGCTGTGCTGTCCTGGCATCGATCACAACTTTCTTGCCCTTACCACCAACAATTGTTGTATTCTCCTTTGTTGCGATAACTTTTCTAGCTTTACCGAGCATGTCTAGGGTTACATTCTCCAATTTTAAACCAACTTCATCCGCGATCACCTTTCCACCAGTCATAATCGCTATATCTTCAAGCATCTCCTTCTTCCTGTCTCCATAACCTGGAGCCTTCACTGCGAGAGCGTTAAACGATCCCTTAATTTTATTTACAACCAATACAGCCAATGCTTCTCCATCAAGGTCATCGGCAATTATCACCAACTCCTTTCTTCCTGACTGGGCAACCTTCTCCAAAAGTGGCAAAATGTCTTTAATAGAGGAAATCTTTTTATCAGTGATCAATATCATTGCGTCTTCATACTCGGCCTCCATTCGCTCACCATTTGTAACCATGTAAGGCGAAACATAGCCCTTATCAAACTGCATTCCTTCAACAACTTCTGACTCGACGACAAACGACTGCGACTCCTCTACTGTAACAACCCCATCCTTGCCAACCTTATCGATAGCATCGGCAATAATCTTTCCGAATTCTTCGCTCTCTGCAGAAATTGTCGCAACTTGAACGATCTCACTCTTAGCCTTTATCGGCTTTGCCATTGCAACAAGTGCGGCGACAACATCCTTAGTGGCGTGCTCAATACCCAATCTCACACCCATGGCGTTGGCCCCCAATGCTGTCTTTTTAAAACCTGCGGTGACAATCGCCTGAGTCAAAACAACAGCTGTAGTTGTGCCATCGCCAGCCATATCGTTAGCCTTATTGGCCACATCCTTAACCATCTCTGCGCCCATATTCTCGATCTTATCCGACAGACTCACCTCCTTTGCAATCGTAACACCATCATTAGTGATCATTGGCGCGCCATAACCCTTATCAATGATTACATTTCTTCCCTTTGGACCAATTGTGATCTTAACGGCATCGGCAACCTTATCGACACCTCTCTTTAATGCCTCACGGGCATCATTCCCATAAATAATTTGTTTAGACATATTTTTATCCCTCAATTACTGCTAATACACTGGACTCACTTAAAATAAAATAATCTTTGCTATCCTGTTTAATCTCGTCAGGGCCATACTTTGTAAACAAAACCTTATCCCCGACCTTAAGCGACATTGGAACTAATTTACCGTCATCGTTCATTTTGCCCGGACCAACCGCTACCACGACACCCTGCTCTGGTCGCTCTTTCTCAGTCGTCTCAGGAATAAAAATACCGCTTTTAGTCTCTTTTCCTCTCTCGCGCTCGCTCAAAGGCTCAACTATAATACGATCACCAAGCGGCCTTAAATTTATCTTTTTGCTCATATTTTTATAATGAATAATTTTGTTAATAATTTTTGTTCGCCGACATTATAGACCAACACTAAAAGCCAGTCAATATTTCTAACAACTGATACTACCACATTGATTACAATATAACTAATAATTTACTAACAAAAAAGCCTGTGATATAGACTCACAGGCCAAAAGAGATACTATCCAGATGAGGCACCAAACATATAGCCCAGCCAAAAGAAGCAAGGTAGCAATACTACAGTATCACTCCCGTCGCTCTTCATGTTGGCGTAGTTTCCTAGATTGTGGTAAAGAAGTACGGAACAAACTGCAGTTGCCGCACCTACCACCAAAAGCAGAACCACCAAAGTCCACATAGCCTGTCGGACACACGATCTATCGTACATCCCTAACTCCTTTCTTGCCTCACGTACATAGACGCCATGTTCTCGAACAAAAGCTGAGCATCCAAACCTCTGAAATAGTAGAGGCTATCTTTTCCATAACCCTGGTTACGCTGTGTGGCAATGTAGCCGAAGTACGGATACAGGGCCGCGGTCAGACCATTATTCCAAACTGTCCGAAAAAATACGAATAATCCTTGAGTCTTAGGCTCACGTCTGGCGTAAACAACAAACTTCTCCTGTTGACCAGCCTCTGGAATCTGAAAAAAATAAGACGGTGCTCCCACATCACCAACAAAATCTTTACCGTCACCAACTGGCAGTTTTTGTGATTCCAACACTCGCAGGATATCACCCAAAGCCAGCATCGGCTTATCGGGAAATCTTTCCATTTTTACCACTCCTTATTTAACACAGATGGCCGTGATATCGTCGATTAACACGCCGTTTTCGTTCAGGTTTTTCAGAAAGCCAGGACTCCATGCCAATTGAGTAAACTTATTACGAAACCCCCGTCCACAATATTCCATTGCATCCTCCTTGGTCATCGTATTTGCGACCACCTGAAGAACCTTTTCAACTACTGTCCTAAGGGGCGTGACCGAATCCGGATTACCATTTGCGGCGATTCCCTCCGGGTATTTTCTGAGCAATGCATCAGAAATTCGGACATCAGCCCACGCACAAACCTTTGCGTGTAGCCCATCTTTGAAAACAACTTCAATTGGAGCACCGTAACCAACCCCGGGTATGAAGTGATCTTTAGTTCCAAAGTTGACCCGCCCTTCTTGCTTATTATGTGGAGAAAAGCACACAGTCCCAAGCCAGGTACTGTATAAATTTCCAGGCTCAAGAAGCCTTAAACCACTAAAACTACTGTAGTAATAAGTCATGCCCCCGGGCGCTGACACCTTAAAGCTATCGTAGAAATTCAGCATCACCGCAGAGACTAGTGATAACACTCCAGCAACCAGCGCCAAGGTTAATGGGTTATAAAACCAGCGAAAATCCTTGTCTGTATTATTCATTTCCAAACCTCCTTAAGGTTTACATTCAGTCAAAGTTCAAAGTATTTCTCACCTACTATAAACCAATCTTAAAGTTAGTCAAGGGTACGTAATTGGCCATAAACCTGAACGCGAAGTTGATTCTATCTGGCCAATATGCTAGAGTACCGAGACGTATGGTTATTCTAATTAAACTACTTCCTTGGTTACAGATCGTCTTGTCTGTCGTTCTAGTGTGCTTGGTTCTGCTTCAACAAAGCGAAGCGGGTTTAGGTGCATGGTCTGGAGGCATGTCCGGAGCCAATAATTTTAGATCAAAAAGAGGAGCTGAAAAGTTCATATTCTTAACTACAATATTAATATCCACTCTATTTATCCTTTCTGCCGTTGCAGCTCTATTTGTGTAGGGAATCTACAAAATTCTCTTAATGCGTAAACCGAACAAAAAAGAAATTAACCTGGCGCTTAACTCTTTTAGTAAAAAAGAAAGAATTGTTTTTTTCGCATTTGTAATTATTTTTATAGTTAGCCTAATTTCCATTCTGAAAAAAGAAAACGATAAATACCTTGTAGAAATACCGACTTTAGGCGGAAATGTCACAGAGGGTGTCATTGGTGAAACCCCTCGATTCATTAACCCCTTACTTGCAACCTCTGATGCAGACCGTGACTTAACCCAACTTATATATTCCGGATTACTACGCGTCGACGAAAACGGAAAATATATACCAGATTTAGCAGAAAGTTATGATATTTCAAGCGACGGACTAGTTTACACCTTCAGAATAAGAAAAGCTGCTGTGTGGCAAGATGGTAAACCTGTAACAGCTGATGATATCGAATTCACAATTCTAAAGGCAAAAGATCCAGCGATAAAAAGTTTCAAGAGACCAGGATTTGAGGGTGTAAGTGTCGAAAAAAGTGATGATAAGACAATTGTATTTAAACTTAAACAACGCTACGCGCCTTTTTTAGAAAATCTGACAATTGGAATCTTACCGAAACATATATGGGGTAATATTTCTTATGAATCATTCGCCAGCAGCAACTATAACATTAAGCCAATTGGATCGGGACCATATAAGATCGATTACATTGCTACAAAAAAAGCCAGTGACAGTGCTTATGGAATTTCGCTTGAGCCGGAGTACTACGACCTCACCCCTTTTGCATATTTTACACTCGGTGTGGCAAAGATTGAAACAGTTAGAATCAGATTTTACTCAAACGAGGACAACCTTTTAATGGCTTACCGTTCGGGTGAAATTGATGCTATAAACACTATTCCGCCTCAAATTGCAAAAACCATGGAATCTCAAGGGATAAAGATAATCGAATCCACACTACCTAGGGTATTTGGAGTATTCTTTAATCAGAATCACTCAAAAGTGATCGCTGATAAATATGTAAGAATGGCCCTAAATCAAGTGATAGACCGGCAAGATATCGTAGATAAGGTTCTTCTTGGATTTGGCACAGAAATTGGCGGGCCCATCCTGAACACTAGTCCCCTATCAATTGTTGCATCTTCAACAGACAGCGCAGCAGGCCGAGTAGCCAGCGCGCAAAAAATACTAACATCTGGTGGGTGGAAATATAATAAGAAAAAAGGTATATGGGAAAAGACAGTTAAAAAATCTACGCTTGCACTTGCAGTAAATATCTCTACCGCCAATACACCAGAACTAAGAGGTACAGCAGAAATTATAAAAAAGAATTGGGAAGATTTAGGTATTAAAGTAAATTTAAATGTATATGAAATTGGTGATCTAAATCAAAACATAATCAGACCCAGAAAATATGACGCACTATTCTTTGGAGAGATAATAGGCCGAAACCCAGATCTCTTTTCCTTCTGGCACTCCTCGCAAAGAAATGATCCAGGAATTAATATTTCAATGTACACCAATAGTAAGGCAGATAAACTGCTCGAGGCGGCAAGAATCGAACTAGATCAGGACAGAAAAGATAAGGAATACGGAGACTTTCAAAAAGAGCTGGATAATGATATACCGGCAATCTTTATATATTCACCAAGATTTTTATATGTTCAGCCAAGCAAAATAAAAAACTCAGCCGTAGGCAGTATAACAATACCTTCAGATAGATTCTTAAATATTTATAAATGGTATATCGATACCGACAAGGTTTGGAAAATTTTCACAAACTAGATTAAAACAACTTAATAAAATTATTCAATATGGACAACAACTCCGCTAACAATAGCGACCCAAAAAGACCTGTGACTCATGGACCAGCCGTACAGCACCCAAGGCCACAAATTATAGTGGAACAACCTATGGTAAAAACCGCTCTCGTGAAAAGAAAAGTTTTTTCTCGCAAACCATCACTAACCATGTCAGCCACAGTTAAAGACAAGCAACAAAGATACAGAAGTAGTGACAATTTCCGAGGCCCACAAAATATATTAAGCGAAACAATGACGCCACAGTTTGTGCCGAGCAATCCGGCCAAAGATAGTGTAAGAATCATCCCACTTGGAGGTGTTGAGGAGATAGGAAAAAATATGACGTTAATTGAGTGTCGAGACGAAATCGTAATTATCGACGCGGGTTTCCAGTTTCCAGGAGAAGAAGCACCGGGAATTGATTATGTCATACCTGATACAACGTACCTACAAAAGAAAAAGAAAATGATTAAGGGAATATTCATTACTCATGGACACCTCGACCACATAGGCGGGATCCCTTACATTATAGACAAAATTGGCAATCCACCTATATTCACTAGATTATTAACCTCCGTAATGATTAAAAAACGACAGAACGAATTTCCTCAATTAGCACCGCTAAACTTGCAAGTTGTAGAGAAGAATACAAAGCTTAATATGGGAAAATATCTGTCAGTCAGATTCTTCAATGTCACGCATACTATCCCAGATGCAATGGGTATAATTGTGGAAACTCCGTTCGGTAATATCGTTTTTACTGGTGACTTAAAAATAGACCACGATAACGGTGTTCCCCTAGAACATGAAATTGCCACATTCACTGAGCTAGGCAAAGAAAACACATTACTGCTAGCCGCAGACTCTACGAATGTCGAGCGTCCAGGCTGGTCCTTTTCCGAAAGAGCCGTTCACGAGAACCTGAAAAAAATCATCGCCGACACAAAAGGAAGACTAATTATCGGAACTTTTGCGTCGCTACTTGAAAGAATTATTTTCATTATCAAAACCGCAGAAGAGTTCAACAAAAAAGTGATCCTGCGTGGCAGAAGCATGAAGGTTAATGTAGGTATCGCCAAAGAACTTCAAATGCTCAAGATTAAAACAAGCACTCTAATCGCACCGGAAGAGGCTGACTCCTTTCCTCCTCAGAATGTAATAATTCTTGCAACTGGTGCACAAGGAGACGAGATGGCAGCCCTAATGAGAATGTCTACAAAAAAAGATAAGCACATCAAGGTTAATAAAACCGATACCGTATTGCTATCCTCTTCAATTATTCCGGGTAACGAAAAGTCTGTACAAAAGCTCAAGGATAATCTCTCGAGACAAGGTGCAAAAATAATTCACTACAGAGTCGCCGATGTCCACTCCTCGGGACACGCCAATCACGACGAAACCCTGTGGATCCACAAAGCAATCAAACCAAAATTCTTTATGCCACTGCATGGTCATCACTACATGCTCCGCGTTCACGCTGAAGTTGCAAAAGAGGCCGGTATGTCGGATTCCAACGTCATTATTCCGGACAATGGAACAATTATTGATCTAATCGAAAACGGCACAAAAGTTCAGATCCAGAAAGATAGCGCACCCTCGGGTGTTGTAATGGTTGATGGCTTGGGAACTGGTGACGTCAAAGATGTCGTTATTCGCGACAGACAACTTCTTGCCCAGGACGGAATGTTCGTAATAATTTCAACAATAGATGTTAAAACAGGAAAAACTCGTCAGTCACCAGACATAATATCTCGCGGTTTTATCTATTTAAAAGAATCTCAAGATCTCCTACGCCAGACAAGATTCTTGATTAAAAAGACTATCGAGGAAGCAACGGCTGAGATGCACCCCGTTAACTTTGACTATGTAAAAAACCACCTCCGAGAAAAAGTAGGCAAATTCCTCTTTCAAAAAACTAAAAAACGTCCGATCATATTGCCTGTTTTGATAGAGGTATAAAAAAATCGCCAGCTTTCGCTGACGGTAAAATCTAAAATATATCTACTTCCTTCGATCTGTCTTCTTGTGTCTTTCATTAGCAGCAGACTCTTGTCGATTTCGAAGTTCAGTGCGGACCCGCATTAGGACCTCACCTAACCAATTTGTCCCAAGCCACTTCGACGGGTCCTGAGCATGCGGATCACTTGCAAGGAGACCGATGCCCCACTTCTTATCATGGGGACTAGCCTCTGCCAAGACGGCATCGCCAGTCGCGAGAAGCTGTTTCTTTAACGCAACATTTTGCGAAAACTTCGCGATATTGCCTTCGTAAACCACATCTCGCGAAACTTTGTCCCATTCCGCTGAAATGAAGTCATGAACTTGGCGACCAAGCTGTTTGCACTCTTTGGGACTCTTG
The DNA here is from genome assembly GCA_016201465.1 of Candidatus Vogelbacteria bacterium. Taxonomy (GTDB): domain Bacteria; phylum Patescibacteriota; class Minisyncoccia; order Phycocordibacterales; family UBA12445; genus JACQCV01. The sequence continues at coordinate 23,794 of JACQCV010000012.1, forward strand.
GCGTGCAAAATCCTCTTCATGGTTTCTGTGTCACCAAACTTTTCGGCCTTTTTATACATCATCCATTGTTCAGCCCACTTAAATTTGAAGCCGCCCAAAGTAAACTCCGAATTATACCATTGGCTAAATGTCCCACGCCAAAATAAAACAATCGGTCTGTCCTGTTTCACTTTATCCTCCTTAATCAAAGACCTTTTTTGTTTACTAACACGCTATCACTATTTAATATTCTAGTCAACTCTTAAGACCAGTAACCGGGCGGCAAAAGTAACCAGGCATTAACCAAAAGTAATTTTGGGTGGTGACACTGGATTGTGCTAAAATATTGGTATGCTTGAAACCCATCATAAGAAGAGCATAGTCAATACAATATACTTAGTAACGTTCCTCACCTCAGTCCACTACGCATTTGTTGTCTATATAAATTCATCTTTTATTGAGACCTTCATTAGCAAGGAAAAAATTGGGTTACTTTATGTACTTGCCTCCATTCTCACACTGCTGCTGATTCCAAAGATGTCTGGTCTGCTGAAACGCTTTGGTCAATTTGCAACAGTTTTAACTATATTACTTTTGGACCTCCTTGCGATGGGCGGCCTAATAATTGCATCTTCACCCCTCGCATCTCAAACCGTTAGCTTTCAAATTGGTGACACCACCGCACATGTCACATCCCTTAGCACGCTATCAACTTACCTACCCCTCTTAGTCGTGACGTCATTTCTAATCTTCCAGATCGTTATCATACTTAACCGTATTCTGATAGATATATATATGGAGGAATTCTCAAGGAAAAATGAGACGGGCGGCGATCGTGGTGAGTTGCTGACTGCGATGAATCTGGCGTTCGTTGTCTCACCACTTATTGTCGGATATATGATAGTGGATAATGATCAAAACTTTTGGAGAATTTATGCAATATCTGCTCTCTTTATCATGGCTGCAATTGGCCTTGTAATTACCAAATTACATAAGATCAAAGATGTTACCTACCACAACCCACCATTCTTCAAAACGCTAAGCCGAGTCATGAAGGATAAAAGTATTTATTCTATATACGTATCTAACTTTTTATTGGAATTCTTCTATGCCTGGATGGTGATCTACACTCCGATTTATTTAAATGAAGTGGTGGGATTTAATTGGCAAGAGATAGGCATAATTTTCAGTGTAATGTTAACATCATTCATAATACTTCAACTTCCACTTGGTAGAATTGCTGATAAATATCTTGGAGAAAAAGAGATCCTAACTGCCGGATTTATCATCGCAGCCATCTCAACCGCCGGAATAACATTTGTTACATCTAAGAGTCTAGCTTTATGGGCCATACTTTTATTTGCGACGAGAGTTGGTGCTAGTGCCATCGAGGTTATGAACGAAACATACTTTTTCAAAAAAGTACGGGCCACAGATTCAGATATCATTGGATTCTTCCGTAATGCCGGACCATTTGCTTATATAATAGGTCCAGCCATCGCTAGCGCTCTACTATATTTCATAGACTATAAATATCTATTCCTAATTCTGGGCATCGTAATGTTTTACGGTATTAAATTCAGTCTATCTATAAAGGATACGCTATAAATAAAGGCCCCATGCCGCGGAGCCGTAAATCTATCTATAATACTTATATCTAACTACAAGGAAAACATAAAAGAAATATACCACCGTTATGATCGTATGACCAACCAAAAGCCAGACGTCAGAAACCACAATCATTTTCCACATGATCAGCATCTGTGCTATTGACCGACCCAAGATCTCTATAATCTCAATATCGTCGGCGCTTTTTCTTCTGTAGGCTGTCCTAATCTGAAAGATCACGCCAACAGTCAAAAAGATGTAGGCCAAAATCGTCGCCGCATTCATCCACCATTCCATAGGTCCTCCTTTTTAGAAGATCACATTCTACCCGCACACCATCTCAGCTATAAGTAAAAGTAAAGCCCGCTGACAACCGCCAGCGGGCAAAAAAGTTAAAGAACCATATCCTGATCTAGGGCCATCTGCCTGAATTTTGGGCACTTTTGTGCCAACTCTTCAAGAGAACCCGCTTCTGCAACAATCGAATTACCAGCATCAGGATCATTCTCATCAACGGCATCAATCATCACGAACTTGTTACAGATCGAACGTAATGTTGAGTAATGGTGACTGACCATAAAGACAGTTATCTCCTCGCCAAGCCACTTTTCCAGGACCTTCTGGACGCGCTTCTCAGTGCTTGAGTCAACGGAACTTGTGATCTCGTCACCAAACAAAACCGGAGCTCTCTTTGTGATCGCTCGACCAATTGCAACCCGTTGATTCTGGCCTCCAGAGAGCTTTTTGCCGTGCGAACCTATGACTGTCTTAATACCCTTCGCCCACCTCGATCCGTTGCAAAGATCCAGTTCCTCCATTAATCTTTCATGTTCGGTATCTGGAATTTTTTCTGCTTCTTCCTGCGACAAACCATATTCGAGGTTATATTCAATCGTCCCATCAAGATTTTCAGAAGTTTGACCAATATAACTAACGTTATCGTAAAGAGAGTACGGGTCATACTCCTCAATATTTATTCCGTTGATTAGGATTTTACCATCAATAAGATCGTAAAACCGAAGTGCCGCCGCTATTAAAGTACTCTTACCGATGCCACTAGGTCCGACAATTCCAATCTTATCCCCCGGACAAACCTTGAGGTTGATATTCTTCAAAACAACAGGGGCCTTATCCAACGAATCCTTATCCGGAGGATAACTGCACGTGGCATTGATAAACTCGATTGTCATCGGCATACCCTTTTTCATCTTAACGGGACTGGCCACCATCTTTATACCTATAGGCAAATCGAGAGCCTTTTTCATAAGTAAAATCGAGGGAGCATTTTTGTTGAAGTTGTTTTCAATATCGGCAAGCTGCCAGAGATTACCTGAGAGTTGACTAGACCACCAAAATAGCGGATACAGCATACCAACTGTCAGCACGTTGATCTTTGCCAAGTAAGCCCCGTAAGCAAAGACCATGGCTAAAAAGATGTGAATCACTGCGACCCTAAACCGAGTATGCAGATTATATTCCATTCCCCAAAATTTATAGTCAGGTATTCCGGCCGTATCATAATTGTTTTTCATGACCTTAATTTCTTCAACAACCTTATTGTTGATCTTTACCATCTTAGCTTGCTGCCATCTCTCATTCCGATATCTGTTGAAATAGCGCCAAGCTTCCTCGAAGATCTCACATGTGGTCACCGAGATATAGTTAAGACATACTCCCCAGCAAAAATGAGTAATGGTCATAGCCAGCACAATGACCCTGATCTGCCAGTAATGGTAAAAAAGTATCAATGCAGCAAGGATCAAACCTGTCTTGAACAAACTCTCTGGTAGCTGGAAGATCGCGATATTTTGAATGCGCTCAACTCTATCATACCCCTTTCGAAGTCCGGCCTCACTTAGACCATTATCTTCATTATCAATCGTTCCAACCGACTTCGAGAAGAATATTTGGGTCACTCTATTAGATAACTCCCACATATTAAAATAGAGCATCTTTTCCGAAAGCTTGAAGCGATAGTAAGCCGAAATGTTGTACAAAACAGCAGCCAAGAAAAGATGGCTCGCTATTCCAATAACAATATAGCAAGACCCAGTATCGAACGTGGGGCAATATTCCTGGATCTTAAGAACTGTTCCGCCAAGGAAACCATAACCCTTGATCAATGTGCTTGTTGTTGACCCATTCTGCACTAGACTTATACAAAGAGGCAGCACCAGATCAATAATCTGAGTTATAAAAACACAGATCCAAAGCTTTTTCACAATCGAGTAAGCATCTTTTGGAACCAAGTCTCGCCTAACCCACTGGATCATACCCTTCATATCAGAAAGGCAATTAGAGTACTCTCTGACAAATGCTCTGATTATACCGAACATCCTTCTCTCCTTTGGTTACAGTTTGTGGTTTTCAAAGATCCATTAAAGAACAAAAAATCCTGCTTTTTGGGCAAGATATGAAGAGAATCTAGTTATAACCTACTAAATTATTATCATATTTGGTCCAAATACCCCTTATCCTTATTAACTTTTAAATATACTGGTGACAAACTCTTCCATCCAACAATCTGATTTATTATCCTCACGGCAACAAGAACGGCCCTCTCGAAAAGGGTTTGTGTTGCAGAAATCATTTTGTTATTGATTATGTTGGCCATATTTATTTGTCGTCGTAGTATAGCACCTTCAAATTTTATGTCAAATTTTTTTTAAGAAATCATCTATAAACTGAATGATCGCCGATCGCTAAGAAAATTACATTCTCTTCATCAAACTCAAAAATAATTCTATTCTTATTATCAACATCAAAGCTCCATTGATGTTTGAGTTTACCGTAAAGTTTGTGAGTATTAAGTCGCGAATCAAAGACATCCAATCTAAATATCCACTCCTTCTCTTCAGCAAGTAATTGAATATTTATAGGCAATTTTTTATACATCCGTCGAAATTTTGGATGATAAAAAATGATCATTAACGCAAACTTCGAAGAGATTTTAAAACTGGCAGTTTTCCTTTTTTCTTTAAGACCTGTGCCCCACGTGAGAGTGACAATATTTCATCCTCAGCTCCAACAACTTGCAAAAAATACTCGTACTGCTTACGGGGAATAACGACTAGGTCGTCATTTTTTGCCAAAGCATGCGGAATAGTAATAATATTATTCATATCAAACATACTACCATATCATTTGGTTTATTCCTAACATCATACTGAGCTCCCCACATGGCACGAATCATTGCCAACCTCTCCTCATCGTCGTGGTTACCTCTCAATACATATCCCAAGTTACGATCTTCGGCGAATAACCCACAATCACCTCCAACTTATCGGGCACAAACTCAAGGGCGAGCATGTAGGCCGTGATCCTCAAGTGACCCTCTAAAACAACCAAATAACTTTGATCATCCCTGCCGACAAAAATCATCTCTGGCAATAAATTACCCGCTTTAAAAAACTCGGCAGCGTTCAGGTACTGTTCATTTTTTTTATTAAACACTTCTAATCCCTTTTTGATATTCTCGGCCGCGTCGATCGGTAACCGTAAACCACTAGAAAGTTCAACCCAATAGTCATAATTTATGTATTTTACTTTTTCAAGATCATGCTTCGTAAGAAATGCCCGTTGCCACTTAACGTTTGATGGAAAATTTTCAAAAAGTTTTTTATTTATCCCATACCCTCTATATTCTGCGATAACGGATCTTCGAAAGTTGTTTTCAACCAAGTCTAAAAAATTCGGCTGGTCAATTATTCTTCTACCAATATTATACTTTTGCAAGTAGTCAGTTATACTGCTTCCAAAACGCCTGGAATTAATTTCACCTTTCAGAAAGACTGCTATCATCTCATCCTCTGAAATATCCTTAATTTTATGCATAATTTAGTGTTCGCCCCACTGGGATCGAACATTACATGTTCAGTACACCTTTTGGATTTTTTGTTTCGCTCTACTCACAAAAATTCTCAAAAGGTCTTCGATCCCTGACGAAAAGCAAGCAGTTGCTTTTCTTGTGCGCCCCACTGGGATCGAACCAGTGACCTTACGAATGTGAATCGTACGCTCTAACCAGCTGAGCTAGGGGCGCAAACTTAACCTATCGTCTCTCGTAGTTTACAATATTCACACTTTTTGTCATCACATCTCTTAGTCCAAAACGAGAGTGATAAAATCTCAGAGAGAACACGCTCGACTTCTGTTCGAAGTTCGTGTACTTCGTCCTTCGTGATCAAGAACTCCTCTCTGTGTAATTTACCCCTATCGTCCGGCATGACAAAATCAAGAATCCCCTCCTCCATCGAATATTTACCCCCATCAAAGAGATCGAGTAGTAGTTTATAATAAACCAACTGTCTTTTGTAATCCCCCGCCCCCTCCTCCTTTGTTTTACCTTCAATAAAATTTCGACTTTTTGGCTTGCCTGTTTTATAATCAACCACAACCACCTCTCCGTTTTCCATGAACTCCATCTTGTCTAGCTTGCCGGTCAATCGAATCTCGAGGTCACCTACTGAGATAAAAACATCTACAGGAAACTCAGATTTTATCTCTCTACTCCAGTTTGGATACCAACTATCATAATAACCTCCGATCGCCTCGGCGCCTTCTCTATTTGCATCAGCCAGCTCTTTTTCTGTAAATGATTCACGTTCTAATTCCGATTCAAGATTAGTAATTAATGCCCCCTTACCCATGTCTTTTTTATTTGCCCATGTATCAAAGAAAACTTTCATCGTACGATGCACGGCATTACCAAACATGAGGGGTACTGTCTGTGGCTCGGGAATTCGAAGTAACGTGCGATAAAAATATTGCCAAGGACACTTGAGATAGTTATTCAACCCAGTCACAGCAAGACCACGGTCTAAAAGAACTTCTGTTACCAATTTTTTTATATCTGCTTCACTTTTTTTTGGCAAAACCACTGGGCTCAGTCTATTCACAATATCCATGACACTAGGTTTCTCTACATAACTTTCTTTCACGATACAATCTTCAGATAATTCTCCCAGAAACCTCGTTGGTAATATGGCCCGACCGTCATCTCGAACGGTTGAATGACTAATCACAAGCTCTTTCCTAGCGCGAGTCATTGCGACATAGAAGAGTCTCCTATCGTCGGCTTCCTCATCATCTTTAGATATGGCCACAATTCCGGGTAATTTGAAGTCAGAATGCGATCTGCTGCCACTCCAAACTCCCTCGACTGCCCCAACAATATAAACATAATCAAACTCAAGCCCCTTAGATTTATGCGCTGTGCAAAGTTTAACTTTATCAGTAGCTATACCCCTTGAATCGACTTCGAGCATATTATACTCGTCAACTAGCTTAAGAAGATCCACGAGGTCATCTATGCGAGCGCCGCGCTTTGACCTCGTATAATTTTCTAAATACGAGATCAACATTGCGAACTTAGACAACTTTATTTCTGCGTCTCCAAATTTGGTCATCTGTGAAACTATTCCCGACTCTCTGGCAATATCTGAAACAAGTTGGGCCGGCGAAACATTATGTCCTTCTTTACCCCATTTGGAAATCAAATTAGTCACACGCACTGCTTCGTCTGGATTTTGAGTTCTGATTTGCCTCAACTCATTCAAAGATTGGGTAATCATCCATATTGACGAATGCGTACGTGCTGCGACTCGCGCTAACAAATATATATCCAGCTCTGGAATCGCGAAACAATCTAAATGGAGCGCCTTAACAAGAGCCCCATCGTCACCGATTTGCGCTGCAGCTTTAATCAGTATTAATATTTTCTCGATCTCAGTGTCATCCAAAACATCCTCCTTAGTTTCAATTGACATCGGAACACCGGCCCGAAGAAGAGCGGCAGAATAAACGCTGAGTTCTCTATTTGTTCGTGTAAATATTGCGATTTCGTTTGGAACTACCCCCGCCTTGATCTTCTCCGAAACCTCGTTAGCAACTGCGTCTGCCTCGTCTTCAGCCCCCAAATATTCACGGACCAAAATCTCTTTCTCTTTGTGTCCTGCACAAGCATTCAGTTTAACTCCTCTGCCTGAAATTAATTTGTGTGCTGTATCAAGTACGGTCTGTGTTGATCTGTAGTTGTCGGCAAGATCAATTCGCTTCGCCCTGGGAAAGCGTTTATGGAAATACAGAAAATTGTCGAGAGATGCGCCCTGGAATCTATAAATTGCTTGCTTATCATCACCGACAATAAACAAATTGGGCGAATCGTGAAAAGATGACAACAACTCCAAGACCCGATTCTGAGCCCCATTAGCGTCTTGATGTTCGTCTGCTAAAAGATACTGATATTCTTCCTGCAATATTAATTGTAAGTCCTCGCTCGTTTCAAGTCCGCGAACAAGGGTAGTAATCATGTCATCAAAATCGAACAACTTTTTCTTGGCAAGCCCCTTTTCA
>JACQCV010000009.1 GCA_016201465.1 Candidatus Vogelbacteria bacterium
AAAGTAGAAGGGTCTTGCTATACGTATCAACATAAATCTCTTTACCCGTCCTAGATGGTACAAACTTGTTATATCTTATTTGACCCAATTTAAAATCTTGTTGACGCTTTGTGGCAACCTCTCTTGTATCAGTAATCACATCACGCTTTATTCCCCTGTTCCCAAAAAAATATCCCACCCCATGTAAAACAATAGCGGCTAAGAAGTATCCTAAAAATAAAGCAATCAATATCCAAATAATATATTGGTAGGTATTATAAGTTTTCATTTGCCTTACCACGATAAAATTTATAAAAAACTTTTTTTCCAAAGCGAAGATCAATATATTCTAGTCCACCATTAGTAGAACTGTATTCCGACTGGAAAAAACGTGACTCGAGAGTTGACTTAAGTTTATTTTCAATCACAGAAACATCATTTGGGTTTGTGGTGGGATTCTCGAATAAGTTAAAAGAAATTTTCCTCGTTGAACTTGCTTTATTGAATAATAAATCATAATCGCCATTATTATAAACATAAATACCACCTGATTGACCAAGGTCATCCTTAGATACTTCGATAAGATGAATGACTCTGTTCCTCACATCGATAACGTGATGCAAGAGACCTGGCGACATCAAATTCCTACCCATATAACCACCTCTTTTATTTCCACCATAAAATCTTAAATATATGTTTCCAGAAAATCCTGGCGCAACTGCAAAAGTATATCCACCATCATCCAGATAATAGCAAACGTTTTCCAATGAGATCTGGCTTGATTCACTACACCAAAGATATTTTGGTTCACGTTCTTTTATCGAAACCAACATTATACCTGGAAGTGTCTGAATAGAAACGTCCCTTACCCACAGAAACTGTTTTTTTATGTTTTCCGTTACAACCTTTTTTGGGTATATAAAAATACTATTTTTAGCATACAAACCATAATACTGGCCGGATAAATCTTCTTTAATCGACTCAAAAACTTGATCTGAACCCACGTTCTTGTTTCCGGTTATGTAAATATACTTAATCTGAAACTTATCTAGTTTAAACAAAAAGCTAGTCAGCGCAAATACAAATGCCACACACAAAACTATGTATGAAAACAGGTGAAATATTTTCCTCCGTCTTGTTCTAACTGAAGATTTTAGTACCTCACGATTAATCTCCATCTAATTATTTTCTTCAACTATCTAGATATCAGATCCTTACCTACATATTTTCTTAGGACCTCAGGAACAGTAATTGTTCCGTCCTCATTCTGATAATTTTCCACAATTGATATAAGCAATCTTGGTGTTGCAAGAGCTGTATTATTCAACGAATGAGCAAAACGAAGTTTACCGTCAATTTGATCTTTATATCTAATATTTAACCTTCTTGTTTGAAAATCATGAAAATATGAAGATGAGTGGGTTTCTCCATATCGATTTTCTGATGGAATCCAAGCTTCAATATCATATTTCTTTACTTGCCCAAGTCCTAAGTCGCCTCCACAATTCAAAACAACATGATATGGGAGTTTTAATGCTTGAAGGAGTACTTCGGCATTCACCGTCAACTCTTCATGTAATTTAACACTTTGCTCATGTGAAGCTTCGCACAGGACAACTTGCTCTACTTTATTAAACTCATGGACACGATATAGTCCCTTGGTATCTTTGCCATGACTTCCCGCTTCACGGCGATAGCAGGTATTGAAAGAGATCATTTTCTTTGGCAATTCTTCCTTCTTTAAAACCTCATCCATGTAATAAGCCATTGTGCCCACCTCAGCAGTACCAGATAAATAAGTTCCATCTTGAGTTTTGTAAAGATCCTCTTCGCCTTGAGGCAAGTAACCTGTACCAAGAAACGCTTCTTTGCGAACCAACGACGGAACAATCATGGGTGTAAATCCTTTTGGTGTAAGTTCATCCATCACAAACTGCCAAACCGCCATCGACATTCTTGCCCCTTCATTCTTCAAAATATATCCACGGAATCCTCCGACCTTAATCCCACGATCAAAATCAACCAGGTCATTCTTAATCATCAGATCAATATGACTCTTAGGTTCAAAGGTAAATTGCCTCGGCTGGCCCCAGCTTCTTACTTCAACATTTTCTTTATCACTTCCGCCTTCTGGCACTGACATGTCAGGAATATTTGGCACTGCCAACATTAGTTCGCGCCAACTCTTCATTATTTTAGCAAGAACCTCATCCTTCTTTTGCATCTCTTCCTTAACTAACTTCATATCATATATAAGCACCATTTTAGCGTTTTGGTCTTGCGTCTTTGTGATCTCGACACTTACCTGATTTTGTTTTGCCCGCATCTGTTCTATTTCTGTCATCAATGTCAGACGCTCCTTATCCACCTCCAGTAATTTTACAACATCGAAGGAAAGATGCTTTTTACGCGCCGCCTCTTTAACAAGATCCGAGTTTTCTCGTATAAATTTGATATCTAACATACATTAATCTTACCAGATTATTCCAAATAAAAAAAGCCGACTTGTAGCAGTCGGCTACGTCTTAGACTTCAGTCATCGAACGACAACGTTTTCCACTTTCTCCCTTTCAAATGATTGATTGTCAAACTCTCGCACGCGGTCTACCATAACACAGATTCGACCTTCGCCATTAGCACAGATCTCATTATTAGGACCGGAGATTTGCGTCACTTTTTCAGTACGATAAGGAACAACACCGAGAGCCAAAAGTTCAAACAGAGGATCCAATTTATAGATCCGCTCTTTGTGGCCAAGAAGGCATAGACAAAAGTAGAGGACCAAGATCGGTGCAAGATTATTAAGATAAAACATTGAATCCGAAGGTTTAACACCCTTACGCGTAAGAGAATTGAAAATTTTCTCGATAATCTCACCATCATCTACAAACTTCCGAAGTGGACCAGTGATAAAACCGTTCTCCCAAACACCTCCAGAAATAGTGAAGTAATCCTCAGTTCCTTCTGCAATATCGTATGAAATTGCGAAATCCACCTGATCAACTTCCACCACATCATGAACTGCGGCCCTAATCTTCTCCTCAATCTCTGGTGTGATATTTGCGCGACCGATCAGTTTGAAGTTTGGATCGCCATATTTGGTTACAACGGCCTCAAGTCGTTTCCATGAACTTTCGGCCAATTCCGGATCGGCACATAGCAAAAACACACGCTTAAGCTTTGGCAAACTCTCTAGTGTAAAGTGAGACCTTAGAAACTCCAGCCCCTTTTCTTTACCAAAAGCTAAAGCTTGTTCCTCAAACTCGGCTTTGGCCTTCTTCTTAATATCACCAAGCCAACCCATCTAAATCCTCCTCCTCCTTATTCACCGTTTTAAAAGGACTAGCAATTTACTTCAAACTAACTAATCATTAACATTATGTCAAGAAAATAAATTAAATGGGTATGATAGTATTATTTTTAATGCCAAATCAAATATACATAATAAAACCAAGTAAATTCCCCAGAGCGCTTCTTGAAATCCCCCGCCCGCCTAAGGAACTTTATATAGAAGGTACTATACCCGACGAAAGTTATATTTTTTTGACAGTCGTCGGTTCGCGAAAGTTTTCAACCTACGGTAAGGAGGTCTGCGAAAAACTAATTTCCGGACTACAGGGAGAAAAGGTTGCGATCGTTTCAGGTCTCGCTCTCGGCATTGATACAATCGCACACAAGTCTGCTCTTGATGCTGGACTGAAAACTGTTGCGGTCCCAGGTTCTGGACTAGATCGAAAGGTCCTTCACCCACACACCAATAAATCCCTCGCAGATGAAATTGTTCGTTGTGGTGGGGCATTACTATCAGAACTCGAACCGCTCCAGCCAGCAGGAATTCACACATTCCCGGAGCGTAACAGAATTATGGCTGGTCTAGCAAAAGCAATTCTTGTAATCGAAGCGCAGGAAAGATCCGGCACAATAATCACAGCGAGGCTTGCCACGGAATATAATCGTGACTTGCTTGCAGTACCCGGCTCAATTATGTCTCTCAACTCACGAGGAACGAACAGACTAATCAAAAACGGCGCAACACCTATCTCCTCTTGTGATGATCTACGCGAAGCTCTTGGGTTAATTACAAAAAATAATGGAAAAAATCTAGATCTAAGAGAGCTATCAGTAAACGAAATTAAAATATTAGAACTTTTATCTATTGAAGCGCTGACAAAGGATGATCTAATCAGAGAATCAGAGATTTCAACAAGTGAGATAAACGTCATACTTTCTATGATGGAAATAAAAGGCTTAATCAAAGAGCTAGGTGGCAAAATCCAGAGGAATACTTAAAAGCCCCGGATTTTAATCGGGGCTACATAACTAGCGAACTATGCCGCTGGCCTCAACTAGTCTAAGAAGGTTTGAAAGAGGCTCGAACTCTCCATCGAGCTCCTTATCATCACGAATACTGATCGCCATATCATTCACGCGCATTTTTAGCGCATCGTTTTTTTTCATAGCATCTCCAAGTTCCTCATATGGATAGTATCGCATATTCAAGTGCTCAAAACGGTACTCCCGACAAGCATCAACGATAAACTTTCTCAACTTCTTGTCGCTCATTTTTACGAAATTACTCATTTTCTATCACCTCCTCGTTGTCGCAAATTATACTTCCAATCATTGAACTTCTCTCCGCCACAACAATCTCCTCTCGCCGAACTCGACATTTTTAAATGATCAACTGAGAGCAATAATACCAAGATCCCCACAACAAGTAAAGGTAATTTAATCTTTTTGCTTGACAACATAACGACCCTATGACATACTGCTACAGTAAGTTGCACATTGCATTGAGTAAACGATCTACCTTAGGTGGATCAAGGAGGAAAAAATGATCACAAATCTTACACCCAGAAGTTCTTCGACCGAAAATGACAAGGACGATCACGATAAGCATAAGTGCAAGAACATTGCTCATAGGAAGCTAGTTAACTGTAATGACTGTAGTTTCTGTACGAGCTGCAAGACCAACATTCTGCTGACTCAATTGACAGAGCACAAAAAACACTGCCGAGGATAATACCTGGCACGCCCCCGCTTAGGGGGCATTTTCTTTATCCACATATCAACTTAGATTTGACATATGCTACGACAAGTGACTATAGTATAAAGGACCATGAAATTATTAATTGTTGAATCACCGGCAAAAGCAAAAACGATCTCAAAGTATCTGGACGGCAAATATAAAGTTGTTGCGTCCATTGGTCACATCAGAGACCTACCCAAAAGCAACAAGCAAGCTGTCGACATCGAAGCTGGTTTTATTCCTCATTACGAAATATCAAAAGGTAAAGAACACGTCGTCTCGGAAATCAGAGACTTGGCCAAAAAATCTGAAGAAGTTTTACTTGCAACAGACCCCGATCGCGAAGGTGAAGCAATTGCCTGGCATATTAAAGAAGCATGTGGTTTAAAAAATCCAAAAAGAGTTGCCTTCCATGAAATAACAGAAGGGGCGATTAAAGAGGCCATACAACATCCGAGAGAGATCGACCAAAACTTAAGAAAAGCGCAAGAAGCAAGAAGAGTATTAGACAGATTGGTAGGCTACGATTTGAGTGGCCTGATCTGGAAGAAAGTTAGATACGGTTTATCTGCAGGACGTGTTCAATCTCCCGCTCTACGAATCATTATGGAACGAGAACGAGAGATACGTGCTTTTATTCCTGTCACATATTTTGTAATTACTGCAAGTACCGAAACAAAGAAAAAAGAAACAGTGGAACTTAAATGCTCGGTCGAACCCAAAACCAAAGATGAAGCAGACAAAATTTTGAAAGAAGGCCGGACTGGTAGGTGGTTAGTGGTAGATATTGGTGAAGAAAGCGGATCAAGAAGACCCAGACCACCGTTTACAACCTCAACACTACAACAAAGCGCCAGCTCTAGATTCGGATTCGCACCAAGCCGCACGATGAAAATCGCCCAAAAGCTCTACGAAGATGGCCATATTTCATATATGAGAACCGACAGTACTAATCTGGGAACCGAGGCTACTGAAAACATAAAAAAAGTGATCTCTAAAAAGTTTGGCTCTGAATTAATTGAAGTAAGACAATTTAAAAACAAGATTAAGAACGCGCAAGAAGCCCATGAAGCAATCAGACCAACTCATCCGGAATTTGACTCCCGAGGAAAAAACGATGACGAAGTAAAACTCTACAGACTAATCTGGCAAAGAACTGTTGCTAGTCAGATGAAGGACGCAATTGTCTTAAAAACAAAAATCCTGGCGAATATTGAAGAAAAAACGATTCCTAATTTCCAGGCAAACGGAGGCCGCACAACATTCAAAGGTTGGCTCTTGGCAGACATGGCGGCTCAAGGTGAAGAAATTGAACTTCCGAAAGTTGCAATTGGCGATCGACTGAATCTGCTAAATCTTGAATCTGAAGAAAAACAAACCGAACCGCCCCATAGATACACTGAAGCAGGCCTTATCAAGGAACTCGAAAAAATTAGTGATTCATTTACAGCCCAAATGGAAGAGGATCTTGACGAAATCGCAAGCGGCAAAAAGGATTATACAAAGACACTCAAAAAATTTTACGGCCCGTTCCATAAATCGGTTAAATCCAAAGATAAAATAGATAAAATTACAAACTTAGGTGAGGCACCATCCAACATGAGGTGTCCCATTTGCGGCGGGCCAATGATCATAAAACTCGGTAGAACAGGTAAATTTCTAAGTTGCGCCAAATTTCCGGACTGTACTGGGGCACGCACTATGGAAGGAGTAGAAATGACAGGACCGAAAGAAACCGGCGAAACTTGTCCAAAATGCGAGAAAGGTAAGCTCGTTGAACGCGATGGAAAATTTGGCAAATTCATTTCATGCGGCAATTATCCAAAATGTAAGTACATAAAAAAGGATGAGGCGCTAGAATTAGCACAACACGGAACGGGGATTATGTGTCCTGTGTGTAAAAAGGGTCAAATGCTAGAGAAAAGAGGGCGATTTGGAATATTTTACGGATGTTCGAACTATCCAGATTGTAAACATATTATTAAAGCAAAACCAACTGGAAAAATATGTGGTTATATAAAGGACAGTGGCCCGTGCCAGGCACTAATGATGGAAGGAACCAAAACGATCGGCGAAAGGTGTAGTGACAAAACATGTCCAAACCATAATCCACACAAACTCGCGGAGCAAAATGATAAAACCAAATGAACAAATAAACAGTAGTAATGAAAAAGATATAGAAGAAATTCTTGATCTGATGGTTTCATATAGACCGGAAGATATAAAACTAATTAATGACGCCTATAATTTCGCAAAGATCGCACACATAGAACATAAAAGAATGTCTGGTGAGCCATACCTTGTCCACTTGGCAGGAACGGCAAAAAACTTGGCGCAAATGAGGGCCGATCCACAAACAATTGCTGCTGGACTTTTACACGACACACTTGAAGACACAGAAACGGCACCAGAAATTATAGAAAAGCAATTTGGTACAGATATCCTCTTTCTGGTTCAGGGAGTCACAAAGCTTGGAAAAATTAAATACCAAGGCATTGAAAGGCATGCAGAAAGCCTCCGCAAACTCTTTATTGCAACCGCCAAAGATATAAGAGTAATTTTAATCAAACTCGCTGATCGATTGCATAATATAAGAACCCTTCAATATGTAAAACCAGAAAAGCGAAGGCGGATTGCACTGGAGACGATAGACATTTACGCACCCGTAGCCAACCGCCTAG
Source organism: Candidatus Vogelbacteria bacterium (assembly GCA_016201465.1). Lineage (GTDB taxonomy): Bacteria > Patescibacteriota > Minisyncoccia > Phycocordibacterales > UBA12445 > JACQCV01. The sequence continues at coordinate 7,690 of JACQCV010000009.1, forward strand.
GAATGGGACAGATGAAAGGGGCTCTCGAAGACGCAGCGTTCCCTTATGCATATCCTGAAGAATTTGAGGCAACAAAAAAGATTCGACAAGTAAAAAACGAAGAAGTTTTGAGAAACCTTGAAGACATTCAAAGGGTGTTGTGGAAAAGATTTGCCAAAGAAAATCTCATTTCCTTTAAAACCGACTTCCGCGTTAAGCATGTTTACAGTCTTCACAAAAAACTCCAAAGACACAATATGGATATCGAAAGGATCCACGACATAGCTGCTCTAAGAATAATTGTTCCAACAATTGAAGATTGCTACAGAGTATTAGGAATTATACACAATACATGGAGACCACTGCCGGGGACACTCAAAGATTACATTGCGGTTCCAAAAATTAATGGCTATCAGAGCATTCATACAGTCATCTTTACAGGTAACGGAGGTATTGTGGAAATTCAAATCCGCACCACGAAAATGCACGATGAGGCAGAGTTTGGAATAGCTTCTCACCTAGCCTATGATGAACTTGGTAAGCCAGATGCTGGCGGTTTACTTGGAAAAAAGTTAAGATGGTTAAATCAATTAATCGAGTGGCAAAAGAACGTCAAGGGATCTAGGGAATTTCTAGAAAACATACAAACTGACTTTTTCGTTGACCAAATCTTTGTATTTACGCCGAAAGGCGACGTTATTGAACTACCTCAGGGTTCCACTCCGATTGATTTCGCCTTTATGATTCACTCTGACCTCGGGAATCACGTGGCTGGTGCAAAAATTAACGGCAAATTTATGTCGCTCGATACAATACTCAAAAATGGAGACATTGTAGAAATACAATCACGAGACAATAATAAACCATCACAAAAATGGCTGGAGTATGCAAAAACTTCCATGGCCAGAAGGCGCATTAAGGCGTCAATCCTTGAACAGGAAGAGACAAAGAAGAAAATCCAAAGAATTAAATAGAGAAGTTCTTGAGTGAATAAAGATCAGGATCATCTAGATCAACTTCAACCGCCGGAACGTCATCTATGGATTGCATATTTTTTTCCTCCGTACTTATGGCTTCCCTTGGTGTAATCAAAATATCTGCAGATTGACCATTAACTGGTAACACGATCTTACCCGAAGAAACCAAATCTAAAAGATTTCTAACATCGTCCTTCGTAAAAAAATCTATAGTGACTCTGCCACCGAATTCCTTTCGTTCGATCAATACTCTCGTACCAAGCTTTTCGGTCAATTTATGCTCCATCTCTGCTAATTCTGGATCATGAACGAAGTCTTTCTTCCGCACACGATCAATCGCAATTTTCCGGGAGATGTTTTCAGCTTCTCGGACTGACAGCCTTTTATAAATTATTTCTTTAAAAAGAGTCATCTGTTCATCTGGTCTATCAACCAACATGAGAAGCGGACGGCAATGACCTTCTGTTATCTTTTTCGCCGAAATCGCATCCAATATCTCTGCTGGTAAGGAAATTATTCTAATACTATTAGAAACATATTCCCTACTCTTACCCACCTTCTTAGCAATTTCACCATGCTTAAAATGGAACTTGTCGACAAGCTGCTGAAAAGCCTTTGCCCTATCAACAGGATTTAAGTCCTCTCTTTGTATGTTTTCGATTATTGCTAACTCTAACTTAACTAGGTCGCTCTGTTCACCCGTCCTGATAACTACTGGTACCTGTTGCACCCCGGCAAGTTTTGATGCGCGTAATCTTCTCTCGCCAGCAATAAGTTCGTACTCAACACCAAGTCCTCCGTCTTCGGTGATAAACTCTTTTCTAGTGGCTACCAAGGGTTGTAAAACACCATACTGCCTAATGGACTCAGCAAGATCTTGTAGTTGTGCTTGATCGAACTCATGCCTGGGCTGATACGGATTGGGCTTAATCTTCTCAACCTCAATCCAAAATACTGATTGACTAATGTTATTTTTATTTAAATCCTCTTGCATGCTAAGAGTTTACCACAAATATATTCACCTTCAAAATGTGAGTAAGAATTATTTAGATATCTTTAAAACAGCCTCAAGCGCGCTTGGCAATTCAAAAATATTGCTTGCTCTGTCAAAATGACCCTTGTTGTGTTCTATGATAATTTCAGACCCCAATAAAGCTTTAAAAATATTTTGATTATCTAGTCCAACCCACTGATCGTTATCAGAAAAGATGGCAACACTTTTGGAAAGTATGGATTTAACTTTTTCAAAATTAATTAGAGTCTTAAGCCATGGACTAGCCACTAGCTTTTCTTCGGCAGTTTCAAGACCCATTAGACTAAACCAACCACCAACAAAAACAACGCCAGCAATCTTCTGATCCAATGAGAGAGTTTGTAGATATCTCAAGATTGTTTGACAGCCAACACTGTGACCCACGAAATACGTTGACTCATTTATTGCTCCAACCGCCTCGCCTAGAGTTTTAACCCAGCTCTTAATCTCCGGAATTTCCGGATGGGGTAATATAGGAATTATTACCTCAAATCCACGCGCCTCAAGTTCTCGCTTGAGCCATGGAAACCAGCAATCATCTGGATAACTTTCCCAGCCATGTACTATGATAACTCGTTTTTTTATGACCATTAAAAATCAATCAACACAGCTGCTTAAATAAGGGTTAACTTCATTCTTTCCAAAAGATTTAATGAAATTTCCTGACATCTCGCAAGTTCTACTTCTTTAATATCAATACCAGCTCTTGCGTCTTTATAAGTATGTTTAAGTTCTAAGAATTTTGATTTAACATCCTCTCCTAATATCCCCATAGAATAATCAAACAATTCCTCATCGTCAGGTTTTTGATTAACCCCTCGATTAAGTTTCCACATATTTAGTAAAATATTGTATGGTGATTTATAACAAGTCTCAGCTTTTTGCTCAATGGTTTGTAGGAACTTTTCAATGACTCTCTCAAGCTTACCCTTGGGAGTAAATTGCACTCGTATGGCGATGTTGACACCCTCTCGTATTTGCTCAAGAGAATAATCTATCCCGCCACGTGCAGTAATAATAGCCTTTGAAGTAATACCCGGCATTAGTGAGATCTTCTCAATTCTTTTACCATACAGAGGCGAAAAACGCTGCCAATCAAAAACAACAAGAGGGCTCTTTTTTGTATAGTCCTCAAAACCCTTAACATCAAAAATAAGGCAGTGCAATTGGAATGTGATCTCCTGATCACTGGCTGTTTTGAACGGCCCAAAACGAGTTTCCATAATAACACCAAATCCAGGAACAGTTTCTGAGACGCAAAATTTCTCAATAAAATCAGTAAGAGCTCTATAGCGCTCCGGATTTAACTCACTAAAAATAAAAACAATATCAACGTCATTAACCTTTTCCATAAGCTTCTCATCCTCAGCATGAGATCCCACAATAGATATGCTCGTAAACCCCCCAGTGTTGTTAGCATAGGAACTGAGACAATCTTTAATCTTGCCCTTTGTAATTTTAAATTTATCTTCCATAAACATATCAATTAAATCTAAGCTCTATGCATTATTCACTTCACTCTCTGGTGCCGGAGGTGGGACTTGAACCCACATGACCTTGCGATCGATAGATTTTGAGTCTATTGCGTATACCATTTCGCCACTCCGGCAAGTAGGTATTAAAATATCAAAATTGTGCGTAAATGGCAAACTACAAATGACCCATTTTGTTATCCACAGATCGTCCTATCCATCTAGTATCCAACATGATAGCCTAAAAATAGAAGATATTTGTCATAATTATCACAAAAAGGAGGTGGCAAAAATGTATAAAGTCAAAACTCTGGTTGTAATCATTTTGTTTTGTATTTCTTTTGTTTTTCCGATTGCAACCGCACGATCCGAAGAAATTACTGGCCAATCTATCTACGAACATAATAAAGATAAAATCTGTGATATTAATACTACTGTTCACTTCAAAGACGGCACAACGAAGGAGTGGGCAGGCACCGGATTCTTTGTTGACAAAGAAGGCCACCTCCTAACGGTAGCTCACGTTATAAAACTGGAACTTGCCAATAAGATCACGAGGGCGCAGCTTGATTCTATCAAAGAATATTCGTATTGGATCGTTGTTCAGTCTCGTAACAGAAAATACCGCGCAAAATTTTCTGGATCAATAGACGACGCTGACATAGGAATGCTACAAGCGCAGAATATTGAACCATCAGGATATAGCGCAGTAAAAATTGGTGATCCATCTAAGGTCAAAGTGGGAGAAAGAGACTGGGCAATCGGCAATCCATGTCATCTGGCAAACTCGCTAACTAGTGGAACCGTAAGCTTCCTTCATAGAAGACTGAACGCCCACTATATTGATGACTTTATCCAGACAGACTGTCCGATCAATCATGGTAATTCTGGATGCCCAGTTTTTAATGAGAAAGAAGAAGTTATTGGAATTGCCGATTGGGTTTACGACAATAATGATGGGCTGGCATTTGCTCATTCGATCGGACTAGCAAGAATAGATCTTCTTAAAAAGGGGGAAATTAAACCACCTACTACTGGATTTGATATTATGTTAAGCAATTTCCCTAGAGACGGGGAAAATAGAGACTCTCCAGGAAATGAAGACATCAAAGAAATTGAGAAACAAACGGGAATTGAATACATAGGAGATAAGCTAGCTCTCGCCAAAGAATCCTGGAATGATCACTCCGCAATAATCACAGAAATTGACGAATTTGAAGATCCAAAATCTAACGAAAAAGAACCCAGCGCAGCAAAAAAAGCGGGTCTTGAAAAAGGCGATCTTATTATTTCAATGGACGACAAACCAATCGCAACAGGAATGGACATTCGAATTTTCCTGATTGACAAAAAAGCAGGTGACAAGATCAAGATAGTTTTCAAAAGATCTGAGCATGGTAAAATTGTTGAAAAGAAAACTGAGTTAACCCTAACGAAGCGAATTTATCCTAGCGACATGCCTGAAAAAAAGAAGGATAGTGGTAAAGAACAAGAACAACGACTGCCACAAGACAATGATAAGGACGATGACGCTGAAACCAGAGTCAAGTCTCTAAGAATTAAGTAATATATTTCCGACATTGGACGATAACCACACCGATGTCGGTTTTTTACAGCCTACTTTATTTTGGATTGTAATTTTCTATGATATGTGATCGCAAATCTGTGTGCCTCTGAGTTTGCGAGGAGAATAAATGATTCAAACTTTTTCACAATATTCGGGTCACCCAAAACCCTTTCTGGCGCATGCCTATCATTTTTCACAACACCCAAAACCGGAATAGACAATTTATCCCTATCCAAAACTTCTTGAGCGACAGCTATCTGTAGTTTACCACCATCAACCACTAAAAGATCTGGAAATCTCCATTCAGGATGATTCAATCTACGATCAAGAACTTCCCTCAGTGATCTTATGTCATCAGCTGGATAATTACCGCGAATTTTAAACTTTTTATATTCACTCCTAGAAGGTTGGCTGTTCTCAACAACCACCATAACTCCAACATTACTGCTACCCGCATGGTGGGCAACATCATAGGCCTCAATACGGAAAATCTTGTCCTTTTCACCTTCCTTTAATAATGAATTCATAATCATCTCACGTTTTATGAGACTTATGTCCCCAATATGTTCCAGCGCGAAGATCTGTCTTTTGATTTGATTGGCAAATTCAAACTTTTGCAAAAGCGCATATTCAGACATCTCTTTTTTCAAATCAGTAATGATCTTTTTTTTCTTCCCAGAAAAAAGTAGTTCAATATTCCTAATCTCTCTTCGATAGTCTGCAACAGAAGTTTCACTACTACACACACCGGGACATAGTCCAATTTGCCGGTTAAAACAAGCTTTGCCAGAATTAGGTGCACATTTATCACGAAATGGGAAAATCTTCCTAGTAATTCTAAGAGCTTCACGTAATTCTGATCCCGAAGGAAAAGGCCCAAATATTTTTTTTATTCTTATCTCTCTTGTTCCGTTAGCCAATGCTCTACCTCTTTCAATCAAAACTCTCGGATACTCCTCTTTTGTTATAACTACAAAATTAAAACTTCTATTATCCTTATCACGAATATTATATTTTGGCTGATACCTTTTTATAAGTTCAGCCTCTAATATCACCGCCTCAAGGACTGAATCTGTTGCTCTAAACATTAGAGATGTAGCCACCCCAACCATCTGAACTATAAGTGTACCACGCGAATTAATTACATCAGCCTTAAAATAGCTTCGCACTCTATCACGAAGAGATGTTGCTTTGCCAATATATAATATTTCGACACCCTTCTTAAAAAAATATACTCCAGGTGTATCTGGAAGTTTTTTATTTAATTGATCCATTGTTTTACTTATACTTATCCTCTTTCTGTTATACTTTAATGGGCCCAGTACCTAAACTCCTCACCAAAAGTTAAAATCTTTCCGCTTTCATCCGACTTTCTGATTGCAACACTAGATCCCTCAACAATCTTATATGGCTCATACCCGGGCACAGCCAGCACCGCACTACCTCGAGATAATTCAAAAATAACCTTATCTGATTCTCTAATGATAATATGGTCTACTTGTTCGGTGCTATTATTAAACGCCAAGCCCAGACCAACCGAAAAGACACCGTCCGTGATACTTCTATAATATGCACCGCTCCCAAACGGTGTCGCCACGACTAGACCATCACCCACAATCTCTTGTCCATCTAGATATGAAATATCGTTAATGCGCACTCTGTATCTAATGGCAGCAGTAGGAATATTACGCGCCAGGGTTACATCATTAACAGCAATATATTTTTTAGCAGCGTACTCTGCTTCCAGTTTGATAATATCATTTTCAACATACTGTCGTAGATATAATCGCTTTAAGACCTCTTCTGTCGGTAAGTTAACGCACTTCTTGCATATCTTACTATCCCTAATCATAACTTTTGGAACACCCGGGAAATCCCTCTCTGAGAGTAGATAAGTCCCATCACCACCAAAACTAATAACGACATCAGGATTTTCAACCACCTCTTCAAGCCCAAACTTTAAAAGAAGCGGTGACAACTGACTTGAATTTTTACCATAAAGTAAGATTTTCATGATTCTGTGCGCAGGAGAGGACTCGAACCTCCACACCCTTACGGGCTCTAGCTCCTAAGGCTAGCGTGTCTACCAATTTCACCACCTGCGCTTAATAACCTAGACACCTTACAATGAAAGATCGACAAAGTAAATGGTTTCATCTGATCAGCTTCCCAAGCTACAAACAGTATTCCCAATCAATGTAATTAGTCCATTAACCCCAACAATTATAGCGAGTCCAAGTATGCCAAAGATAATATGTTGTTTACCCTTCTCAATCTCCTTTTCGTTCGATGACCCCTGAATGAATTCAACTACACCATAAAGAAATACCAAAAATGATACTCCGAACAGGATGCCAATGATCGGATTAAATATTTGAGTTGTTATATTATCAATGACACCAATCTTCGTAGGCGCATCGGCACATGCTGCGTACGCCGTATTTATTAAAAAACTTAGCATATTTAAAAATAATTAAATTATATACCGAATATACCCCTTACGACAGCTACTAAACCCCAAACCGAAACCATTACAAAGACACCGATTACTCCGTACACCATAGTATCCCTTGCCTCCTTTTTCTTTTTATCATCAACACCACCCATATAGTTACCCAGGCCATAGAAGAAATATACAATTCCCAGACCAAATATTATTCTCGAAAATGTGTTAATAATTCCCAAAAAGTCTGCGGATATAGATACCAAGCTTTGTGCCGCTTCTGAAATCACAGGCAACAAAAACAGGAAAAGAATAAATTGAACTTTTCCTGTTTTAAATTGCATGATATTTAAAACTTAACTTCCAATAGTTGGAGATTTGATAGTTCCACTGCCGGATGTTCCAGTTGCACCCTGAAGCGCCGTGACTATACCATATAGAGATGTCATTACGAATATAATTATAATACCGTATATCATTGTAGATTTTGCCGCAGCCTTTGTCTTATCATCGACCCCCATAGCGTATTGACCAAGCCCGTAAAAGAAATACACCACTGCTAAACCAAAAAAAAGCTTGGGTAGGGTCCCAGAAATAATTGTGTTCAGCGTACTAGCTGATTCACCCAATTCGGTAGGTAGAGCTGCCATTGCAATACCTGGCATCAACACAACTAAAGATGAAAGAAATATCTTTACTTTATTAGACATATATAATTTATCTCGATTAAATCTATTAATAATTTGTAATTGAACTAACTTTTCGTAACAGCAGTCACAGTCGATTGTAAAACAGTCCATATCGCATGAGCCCCCACAACAAGAGCCGTGCCTATAACCGTCCACCAGAGCATATTCTTTGCTGCATCTAATTTCTTCTCATTACCCATCGCCGTAACGAACGTATAACCTGTATAAACTAGAACCAGTGCAGCCAAAGGAGTACCAAACGAAATTACAATATTAAGCAAAGCGTTAATAAGTCCGTCCACAGAATCTATGGGCGTAATGGGATTGTCTAGGGAACGGCCTGCTGCAAGTAAAATAAAAGGACTAGATAGTACAGATAGCATTATAATATTTATCGCAACCTTAGCAAATGTAATATTATCTAGATTGTGGATAAACTTTTTTGTCATAAATACTTCAAAAAATATATTGGAACCAGAAATCGACTTGCTTCTGAGTTAGTACCTTAAATATTGTATTAATAATAGCATAAGCGGCCAAAGCTATGAGTATACCCCACAGAACATCCTTTGCCGTCTCGTGAACTTTTTCTAATTTACTCGGATTACCCAGAGCTGTTAAGTATTGAATACCGATAAACGCTATGGCGAGAATCGCAATCGGAATTAGAATACTCAAAAGAAAACCCATTACGTTTTGATAAAGAGTAATTAAATCCTGGAAACGGCATGGTCCACCGGTCGTTAGATCGGTGGGATCTCCCGGGAGAGTACAATTAGGAACTAAAGACGCAAACGTAAATAGTGGCAGCAGGCCTGTTATAAAAAAAGTAATGAATACTAACCAGGTTCTTTTTATGAAATGCTCAGTCATTTTAACTCTTAATCAAATTACCTAACTTCTCACCTGCAACACTTATCGCTTCTGACGGTTTCTTTACTCCCGATAGTACGGACTCAATCATCTCCTGAAATATTTGATCCGTCTCTGGTGGCGATGGATCTAACCACGACTTACTTATGATTGCCGAAGAATAAAAAACGGACATTGCGGGATCCAATGATCCAAGGGTGAGAAGGTCACGCCTGGCTGGAGGCAAATAGACATCTTCTGACAACAGCTTAACAAAGTCAGAAGTTGACATTGATATGGCGACCTGTTTCGCTGCAGAAATTTTCGTAGTTCCCTTAGTAACAGCAACTGCATAAAAATTTCCAAATGTTAACTTTTTATTGTTAATGTTCCTTTGTGGAAACTCCGCTACACCGAAGTTCAAGTGGGGATTACTTTTTTTAATTAAACCAAAATCACTGGCATGACCAAAAAAGATCGCAAGACTACCCCCAGAAAAAGCGCTGTCCGAAATAGGCATCGCAACATTCCATGAATAACTTTTTTTTGATGGGTTAGTAAAATCTAAAAAGAAATTCAAGGATGACTCAGCGGCGCCACTGTCATGTTGTCCCAATAGAATACTGAGTGGCCATTTTGTATCGACTAAATCGTAGGCACTCGAAGACTTAAAAGTAACAATATCATTTCCGGCCTGCAATAGAAGCGCCGATAAAATATCCTTAGCATGATCAACATTACTATACGATCCAAGCGCAACCGCAGCTTGCGATATGCTACCACCTCGGTCACTCAATGTGAGCTTGCCTGCAACCAAAAGAGGTATTCCCAGAATCCCCTGATCATTAGTAAAAATTGAACTACCGTCAATAAAACCATCAGAAAAATTACGTGCGGAATAATCGCTATAAGCGATTGGTATGGTCTTATCAATATTTTGAACAACCAACGACTCAGGTAAAATTATCAGATCTGGACCATTGCCCGCCGCAAGTGCAGAGACGAGATCACCCTGAAATGTCTGTTTACTCTTCTCAACGTATTTAATATTATAAAACTTTTTATTTTCGTCATTAAAGGCTTTCTCAGCCCTCGACACTGACTGTTCCGGAAAAGTGCCCCAAACAGTAAAAGTGCCGGCAAAATTAAGTTGGCCACCACCAGACGACTGCATACTAAAAATTATAACGGCCGTAACAGCGAAGAGAGCGAAGATTGCAAGTACAATTGATTGAAAAAGATTCATTATAATTTCTTAAACATCAGGCCCCAATGATGTTCTCCGGCATCAAAACTTTTTATCAAAACGAAGCTATTCTTTACGAACAGTGACTCCGCATCAGATGCTTTGAATATCTGATTTGGCTGGGGACCTAGGCCACCGTATGAGTCGGCCCAATCAATAACCATTACTTCACCTCCAGAACGTAAAATTCTGGCTGACTCCTTGGTTAAATTAGCCTTGTTTTCAGACTGAAACAAGACATTTGAAATAATGACGGCGTCAAGTGATGAATCTGCAAGTTTTGTGCCACCAACCTCATCGATATCTGCCCACACGACCTCAAGGTTCGAAAGATGCTCATCTCTGGCCTTATTCTTTAACCTCGTCAAAAGATCCTTCTGCACATCCACTGCATAAATTCTGCCAGACTCGCCCACTCTCCTTGCTAATTCTAGTGCATAGTGACCTGAACCTGTCCCAAAATCGGCGACCTTCCATCCGTCCTTGATATCCAGGTTTATTAAATTTTCTTTTGGATCAGCAAACGCCATTAAGTGAATTATACACTATAAAGATTCTAATGTTATCAACAGTTCTGTTTGGTAATTATTCAAAGTCTGTTTCAACATAGGTACCTTCTGCTAATCTTTTCTTATCAAATTCGGCAATAATTTTATTTCGCTTATTTAGTGCCTTCTGGCGATCAAACATTGGATCAATTTTTATCACAACATTTTCGACAATATTCTTATCTTGTTGTGTCAGCTTTCCGTAGTCTTCAGACAGCCATGCCGCAACTATATCGGCAAAATATTCGGTACTCCTGTCAACAACTTGCTCTGCCTTGTTTTTGTTAGTAATAGATTCAACATAAACACTCTTATACCTATCACCACTCTGAACACGTGCAGTCACTAACTTGAACAGATTAATCCGGTCCTCAGCTGATAATCGCCGATTTCCAAGCCAATCTGCTGAATGACCCGCTTCGTGGCAAATAGCGTGACCGAGAATGTATCTTGGCTGGGCTCGAACTGCACCTTTTGAGAAAATTATCTGTCCAGGCATTCGAAGTGTATGTGCAACCTCGTAAACATTCTTTTTATTGTACTGGTCGAGAATTGGAATCAACTTATCTTCATAAATAATATCATTTATATTTTCAACTAGACCCTTCGGTAATGTTTCAGTAAGAATTATTTCAATTGTTGATTTATCGATATTGAAACCGCCTTTCTCAATTGATATATTGGTCTCAAAGTCAAACTTTTTTTCACTAAATGGCAAATCGTGAGAACGCTGCAAAATTAACTGAATCTGGTTCGATATGGGTTTAAACGTGGCAATAGGCGCAGTTGGAGCTGCTGCTGGTTTCTTAACTTTGACCTGGGACTGGTCTCCAAAATATTGTAAAGACAAACCAAGGAGACCAACAAGACTCATGGGTAAGAAGTTCCTTTTTGCCTGTTTTGCCATTGCTCTAATTTTCGATTCAACTTTTCCGTAAAGCGTCTCGTTCCTTTTTTGTTCCAGGTGAGCCAGCTCGATAAGTTCCTTCTCCAGCTCGTGATAATCTGGAGACAAGCCATCGTCTGGTCGAGTGTACTCCAACTTCAACTCGACTAAAACCTTAGACATGCGCTCGCGCCATAAAACATTTAAATCTTCGACTGTGAGTTCAGCTGATTCCGACTTTTTATTATTTATCTTTTTGCCCCACCAATTTTCAAACATACCATTTAATTAACCTTGCAAATCCACACCAACCCATTTCGATAATTCCAAACATACCAAATACTGGGCCGTGGCAATTACCGCATGGAATCTTTGCCTCGTTGAAAATTTAATTAATTCTCTTTTTTCCATATCTCAATTACTAGAGGCTATTCTAGGCCTCCTCCCGACTAAAATTTCTATTATCTTTATCAAATTTCAACCTTGCCTCCTGGCCATGAAACTTAAGTCTTAGGCTTGCTGCCTTCTTTTCTTCTGATTTGTTAATATCCATACTCAAGACTTCGGCGTAGCTGGGTCCACTACTGCCCTTCGTTCCAAATCCATAACCCTCTTCGAGCAGATCTCTAAAAATTTCCTCGTGCCCAACACAAATAAAGCGTAGCTTCTTACCTTCTGGTGGTTTAATCGTTCTCGCAATTCTCTCAAGATAAGTCACCACTCTTTGGACACGCCGCTTAACCTCTTCTGGTTTTTCTGTATCACCCGGTAAATCGGATTCGGACCAATACTCCATCCATTTTTTAACTTCGCTGTTCTTTATAACATCATCCCAAAATTGTGGACTTGTTTTTATGTCAGACAAAGATGGACTAGTATGCAAATTTTTAAGAACTTGTATACCCTGCCTCTGAAAAATATCCGATATGATTCCTGCGGTCTGCTGCGCTCTCTGTCGAGGGCTGACCCAAAAAACGATTAACTCTTTTTCTTTATCAATTTTACCAACCAATTCAATAGCCCTTCTCTCCGTCTGTTTTATACCCTCCTCTGTAAGTTGACCTTCCAGTTTTGCAGACTTCAATTCCTCCTCAGTATACTTTGGTTGTCCATGACGAACAAAATCGGCTGTTAAGTCAGACCTAAATGGCTCTTTTTCCTTTAATTCAAAGGTTTTTAAGCTTTCCATGTTGCTATTTCTTACTTCTCTCTAAAATTTTAACCGTTCCATTACTAGCATCAACTTCTACCAAGTCCCCACCTTTTAATATTTGAGTTGCACTCTTTGTGCCGACAATACATGGTTTCTTTAACTCACGAGCGATTATAGCCGCATGACAAGTTATACCTCCCTCATCTGTAATAATTGCAGACGCCTTTTGCAACATTGGTATCATTTGTGGATTTGTCATTCCTGTGACCAGCACTTCACCTTCCTTGATTTCCGTAACGTCAGTCCATGACAAGTGTATAACGACACGCCCTATTGCAGTACCAGGATAAGCAGAATTCCCTCTTATCTCTTTTCTAATCGTATTTTGAATTTCGTTTTTCCAAAACAAAAACTTACCTCCAAAATACAAATTCCAAACACCTCCTTCTCTCACAAAAACACTTCCGTTTAATCTTTTTTTAAGATCTTCAAGATCGACAACCAAGTGACCGTTAATTGCCTCTTCGAATTCTTTGATTCTCATTGCTCCCACAATATTAATCGGCAAATTATTTTTTTCAGCAACATACTTTTCGAATTCAGCATATGTGGCAAACCTTTCCAAGTCTTTATGCAGACGCATTTTCATCTTACCCATTAAATCTAGCCGCTCTACATATTTTCTAACTAATGGCTCAGTGATTTCGTCAAACTTACTTCTTGTTAAAACATCTGCAAGTAAATCTTCCGATATATAACCCAAAATACACTTTTCCAACTCTTGTTCAAATTGCGGTTCGTAGTATCTATACAATCTGCCAAATTTATTATTCAACTCTAAACGTTTATTCCATTCAGAATGAATATTCTTATCCGTTAAAGTCAACTCATTATATTTTTTAAGCTCTTCATCCAGCCATTCAGATGTCTTTATTAGCTCGGCAAAAAAATCATCGTCCAACAACTTCTTGCCAATACCTCGCGCCTCTATGAACCCAAGCGGAGACAGATATGCATTAGTGATATCATCCGCATACAAAACTATGTAATCAACCTCGCCATAAGAATCTTTATTATTAAAAATTGTATCTAAAAGCAATATGTCATACCCAGATGTAGAAAACTGAAGATCGTATTCATTACTGTTATTAACATTGGCGTTAGTATCCCTAAACACAATATCTAATTCATCGGCAAATATACTAACACCTTTTTCTTTCTGAATTTTCCCCTCGAAGTAAATATAACCAAGTTTACGTTTAGAGAGTTCATCATCCTTAAATTTTCCGGATAATAGCTCCTCATATGAAATAAAATCAGTTTCAGAAACGTCTTCCGGAAAGCGCTCCTTCAATAGCTCTTTGAATTTAAGAGCAACGGCCACCTCTAATTTGTCCGAATCATAGCGTAACTGCACCGCTATCTTTGCAATATCTTTCAGATCGGGATTCTCCGTATCTGCACCAAGAATAATTGTAACGGCAATCACGGGCCAAATATCCTTAGACATTATCTCGAAGATTTTAATGGCATCTCCAACTGTTGCAGCCTCTAGTAGAACTTCTAGTTTGTGACAATCTTTTTTATACTGCTCAGCTATTTCCCAAAACCGTTGCTTGTGATTCCTGAAATACTCAACAAGCTTCTTAGGATCCGTTGCGGGATTATTTACATCATAATAAACAGATACGCCTGTTTTAGGGTCACAAATAAATAATGGATTGAAAAAAAACTCACCCTGAGTCAACGTGAGTAGACCATCGTGCTCTGCTTTATACCAGTACTCCACTGTAATAAGTGAATACTGTCGCGTAAATAACTTTTCAAAAATTCTAACCTTTTTTCCGGAGTTAATTATTCTAACTACTCCCTTGTCCGCGTCGACTTCTACCAAATCTCCATCCTTCAAAACTTGCGTAGCGATTTTAGTGCCAATAATACAAGGCTTTTTAAGTTCACGAGAAATAATGGCTGCATGAGAAGTTATGCCACCTTCGTCTGTAACAAACGCTGCAGCTCTGTTCATCGCTGTTGTCATCTCTGGTCGTGTCATCGACGAGACTAAAATATCGCCTGCCTCAACTTTTGAAATATCCTCACTTTTAAATACTAGTTTGACAATCCCCCTAGCGACTCCAGCCTGCGCAATCAACCCAGAAAAACGATTGGTCACAGTCACCTCTTCGTGTATATGGTCATGAAAAAATTGTGCCCCGTCTCCAGATAAAACCACCTGCTCGTCCTTACTTTCTACCTCGACGATGATTTGTTTGCGTTTGGAAATCTCATTCTGCGAAATAAAATTTCTATCATTTATGGCATTTATGAGTTCGGTATAGGTGTACAACCATAGATTATCTAAACCTTGACCAGTCTCAACAGCCACCATCTCCAAAAACTTTTTGTGATAATAGTTGGCGATCAACACAAAAGATTTTCTAACATCCTGCATTTCCGCAAACATCTCATTAACCTCTACATAAAGTCGCAACTTATTTGTCGGCGCACAGGTGGTCAGTAGCTGTTTTTTCTCTTCACTCACGAAACCCGGTCCACGCTCCAACTGGTCAATCTTGCTTTCTACCTCAAGTGGCGTTAGATTTAAATATTCTTCAACCCTGTTCTTAAAAAAGTCTACACCAAGTCCATCCATTTCAGCATAATTATTCTTTATCCAGAACCACCTTTTTTGATGCAGAGATACTCGATTTTCCAAAATCGAACCACCTTTTGTTTCCATACTCTGATAATCTCTGGCAAGTTTAAGTAACTCAATTTCCTCTTGCGTAATAAAAGAATGTGTAATAGGCGACGTTAAAAGCGCAAAAGTCTTTTGATATGAAAGATCGTATTTCTTTGTGTAGCTTTCAATCTCCGGAATTATCCATTGTTCTGGCTGGAATCCGCAAGCCTCTTGCGGCGGAGCGGATAAGACATACTGATAAATATAATTATTCGCAAAATTTTTATAAACATCTAAAATCTATTTAAATTTTTCATTATTCTTTAACGACTTATCTAATTTAGTAATACTTTTTCTTAATTGATTACAGGATTTGGACCAATCAGAGTGATGTTTCTTCAAAAACTTTTTATCGTTAGCAATCTTTGCAAAATAATGATCTCTAAGTGCAGTAAACTCCTCGGGAATATAATAGATGTACCAGTAATCATTAGACCAAACTGAAATATGCAATCTATAATAAAACCCAGAATAATCTCCCCACTTTTTCCAAAGTAATTGTACAAAGTCTATCGGATAAAACTTCGCATGAAAGCCCTTCCTTATGAGCGGCGGTTTCACCGAATACTGTTTTAGAATTCTTTTCGCCTCTTTAAATTCTTCCCCAGCTTCTTTATTAATCCCGGCATTAATCTTTCTCACTACCCCCTTTTCCGTATCCACCTCAACCATGTCTCCATCCTTCAAAACTTGCGTAGCGATTTTAGTACTTATTATGCAAGGAATTTTTAATTCGCGAGAAATTATTGCTGCATGAGATAAGGTGCCACCCTCATCGGTGATAATAGCCTTAAGCAAAGGAAAGATTGGTGCGAAGGACGGCTTAGTCATGCTAGTGACCAAAATATCTCCTTTTTTTATCTGAACAAACTCCTGTGGACCGTAAATTATCCGCACGATTCCCCTACAAGTTCCAGCGTAAGCAACCGCTCCTTTTATCTCATTTGTTTCACCTATCTCCACAACTTCCTCTATCAATAAATTGTTATCGCACAAAAAATCTTCAAAAGGGACTCTTAGAAATTTCCCTCGAGAAAACACAAAACCACCATTCATCCAGTCCGGAGTATTGATAAGCTCTAACGACGAGAAGAACGGCAAACTTTTTGATTTCAAATACTCTTCAATGGTTTCGGCAGGCGGTCTTAGTACTCTGTCCCACTGCGTCCTGAATTGAGCCACGCTATCAAACATTTTTTGATCTAGATCGTCGTGCCAAAACTTATCAGCGATAGAACACACAATAGTCGCAACAACATAACTTAAGTCTTTAGTAAGCAGCTGAAATGACCTATCTAATTGTTTGCTTTTAATACTGTCATTATAAGCATCAAGAAATTTCGCCACGAGGTCCATAAGGGCCTGAAACTTTTGCGATGCAATAAATTCTAAGACCGGTTTTTTTAATTCACTCAACTCAGCCTCTAAATAGTAACCGTCTATTTTCCTTCCGTCACATTTAATAATACAATCTGAAAATCCAGTACCAATCCATTCTTTAAGACCTGCAGTAGCAGCCCTATATTGAAGTTCGAAGATTATGGCTGGAAATACAGGCCTAGTGGCAAACTTAGTAAGCTTTTGTACTATCTTTTTTTCTTCAGAAATACTTAGTGTCGTAATCGGTCTGCTTTGGGTAATGTAAAACGTGCTGGCCTCTAACGCCCACTCTATATCACAGGGGAAACCGTAGTGACTTTCGATTCTAAGAATTATTTCTGAAAGTTCAAAAATTTGGTCGTCAGATAATTTTTGTTCGCTCCTTTTTTCTGATAAGATGTCACGCCACTCGTCGCCACCACCTTCAGCTCGATAAATTCCACGTGCTTGCTCGGCAACATTCTTGTCAATAATTCTTCGCGGTTCCTTCTCAACGACATAACTATCGGGAGTTATAGATCCAGAAACGATCGCTTCGCCAAGTCCAAATCCTGCCTCAATAATTAATTGATTTCTGTCTTCAGTAACTGGATGCACCGAAAAGGCAATTCCCGAAACATCGCTCACAACCATCTTCTGCACTACAACGGCGACTGAAATTTTTGTCTTGTGTAATTCCTTTTCAAATCTATAAAAAATAGCACGGGGAGTGAAAAGTGATGCCCAGCAACGTTTAACATTCTTTAGCAGCGTTCCTTCTGTGGTGTTTAAATAACTATCAAGTTGACCGGCCCAAGCTGCACTCGCTGAATCTTCGGCCGTAGCGCTCGAGCGCACCGCTACATATTTGGTATCCAACTTTTTGAAATAATTCTCAATCTCAGCTTCTATATCCTCCGGCATATCGGCTCCTAAAATAAGAGCTTGAATTTTTTCGGATGCATTCTCAACCGTATGAATCTCATTGTGATTTACGGAATCCAGAATCGCATCCACCTCGACATCTAGATCAGTTTCTTCTAAAAATTTCTCAAAGGTCCCGGCCAGCACCACAAACCCAGGCGGCACGGGAATTCCAGCCCTAGTCATCTCACCTAGTGATGCCCCCTTACCTCCAGCAATGCTGGCATCACTTTTAGAAATATTATTAAACTCTAAAATTAACTTCATTTATTCACCTTCAATTCTTCAATGGTAAATTTAAGGGGTGTTTTTAGAAAATCTGCCGTCACAAAAATTGTTCCATTCTTACCTACATGAACATCAAAACCTTGGTTGTAATCCATATCTGGAATTTCAAAATTCTCCTTCTTTGTACGAGCGCGCAATTTTTCACTTAGTAGTTCCAAAAAGGCCTCCTCGGTTTCTCCATGGGAAAGAGCGAGTTCAATCTCTTTTTTCCCATCTTTTTTGAATCCATTCTTTACTCCCACCAAAAATTGTCTGACATTTTGCGCTAACTCTTTAGACTCAGATCCTCCGGCGGGGGGCAATGCCATTCGTAAGTCCTCTGGAAGTTCCCCCTCGTTGTAATCTTTCCAAAACTGCGGCATTTTACCACCATAATGCTGAGCTCGAAGTTTCATAAAAGCCGGTATCAGTTTTGATTTCTCTGGAGTTGTGTGTTCGAAGAAATCTCCAAGAAGATCGTCAAACTGTCTACGACCAGGCTCTAATTTACCAAATACCTCTTTCTCGTATAAACTGGCTGTTTGGGCAGTACGCTGAGGTAATATTGTTCTCTCGGGAATAACTTTTGTACCGTCGTCGTTTTCCTTTTCTGATTGTGCGCGTGTAGCAATAAAGTATGAGGGGCTCTGACGCATAATTAATCTCTTTTCACCTGGAATTTTATCAACTTGCTCCTTCCACTTCTTGGCACTTTCTCTACCCTTATCTATCCCCCCGTGATTCAAAGCTCCCGTCCGACTCGGAATTTTGTCCACTGGACCCGTATACACACTGTGGCGCCGAAAACTAACAGTCACATAGTCAGGATTAGCCCATAACTCTGATACAGTTTCAATTTTTGATTCAGGTGACATTTGTGAAAATGATTCCATGTTCATGTTATTTTTTTATATTTATAATGTATCTAAACTAAAAGGAGTATTATCAACAGACATTACCTTACCCTTAAGATGATCTGGTAAATACCAAACCAGAAAATAGAACATTCCAGAATGCCCCATACTTCGTTCTTTTGCGGATGGATCATTAGGCAACAATATATCTCGAACCTTATCCAAAAGACCAAACCACAAAGGCAGCCACTCTGGATCAATTTCCCCCATAACGTCCTTATATATCGTGAAGTTTCTGGCCTGCTCATATGAAAGGACAAACAGATCATACTCCTCCGGCAAAAGTCGTTCTTTAGCGAGGCCCTTAAGTTCATCTATCCTCTTCTTCATGTCCTCATGGCGCTCCAAAAGTTTTTCGTTCTCGTTTCGAAATTCGACAGAGTGAGTAAGCATATTATAGACAGGTTGCATTGTCTTTCTAAACCGAGCCTGCTCCCTCGGAATCGCTAACCCTTTTGCAATTGTGCCATCTGGGACGGTTGAGTCTAAAACAACTAAAAAATTATCCCACAACTCGTTGATCAGTTTAGTATTTTCTGGACTATGAGCGTCTATCAACTGCTCAGCCTTAAGATAAATTTCTTGAAGAGCTGAAACATATTGGATACTTTTTATAATCTCAACTCCCGCCAAAGCCTGCTGAAGATATAAATCTGCATAATCACCCTGAAGAAGGTCCCGCTGTATTTTAACTATTTTACTCTCAAACTCTTCGACATCATCACCAACATCCACAAATTTACGGATCAAATTTTTTAAACTATCTACGAAGAAGTCATGGAGTGGACCATCCGGAAAAATGTAATTAACAATCCAAAAACGGAAACAGCATAGTTTGTGTAAACGCTGATCAACTGAAACAAGAAAATCCAAATTTGTCTTGTCACCAAGCCCATAATCCTTTCGAATCTTCTCAAAGCCTGCCCATAGCTCATCACGTGCCCAATCGCCATATTTTCTAAATGCTTCTGGACTCTCGGCTAATGATGGGGCAATATCTTCAAAATATGCCACAACACCAGGAAATTTATTTGGATAAAAAATACTGAATCCTTCCAAATCATTCGGAAATACCCTCGGAAATTTAAGATAAATTGGATCAATCTTCATATATATAGCCTTCATTACCATCAAGGATCACTCTACCTCCATCCTTTAATGTGCTTGTGGCATTTTGAGTACCAACTACAGCTGGGATATTAAACTCACGAGCAACAATGGCCGCGTGACAGAGACTGCCTCCAAGATCAGTGATTATTCCTGCTGATCTGCGAATACCGAGCAGAAACTGCGGTCTTGTCATCTCGGTCACAATGATATCTCCCCTCCCAATCTTGGCCATTTCTGTCTCCATATTTCCTGCCATAAACATGTTAATACGTCTAACCGTCCCAACAACTTTACCCGATGAGGCCGGGAAGCCACTCAAAATGCGTTTCGGCTTTTCCTCAAAAGGCTTGAAATATTCTCGCATTTTTGCTTCAAGATCTTGATACTCTTCAGACGATTTCAACCAGCCTTTTTTGTCGTGAGTAATAGGGATCCCTTCAATATGAAGGTCCCCAATAATCTGCTTAATATCCTGATTTGGAGTCAAACCAATCTTGTCGAAGATAGTAACCAACCTTCCTCTGCGGTAGGTATGGAAACCATAATAACTCTTATTAAGCCCACTAAGCTGATATCCCCACCATCCCGAGGCCCTGCCACCCTTGAACTCAAAACTAAAATCATTTTTTTGAGAATCAATCAACGTCGGCTCAAACGGTACACACAACTCCCTGTTGTATATGAGCTCTATCTCTCCATTTTTTATAAATGGACCAAATCTTATTCCAAATTCCTCTTTAATATTTCTAATTAACTTGTCAGTGACAGAAACCTTCAGTCTTTTTATAATTATAGTTGTTCCGCTCTTTTCGGGTTCAACGCCCATATTAACTATAAACGGGTATTTATTCCAATCGCCGTGTTCCAACCAGTGATCTTCGTCGTATTCTAAAACATATTCTTCATCCACTCCCTTTGGCGACGTAATAATTGTAAAACTTTTGCCAAGAAAAGACGTCGAGGTCTTGAGCCCAAGCCCGAACTCCCCTAACTGAGATTTCTTTTCAGAAAAACCAAGTCGAATAGACTTAGCCGCCTGATCTTCAGTCATACCCCTTCCATTATCCGCAACAACAATCATATCAGGGGTAATATCAATGCTTACTCGTATTTTTTCATCTGAGACCCGAGCATCAACTGAATTATCAATAAGCTCAGACAGTGCTTCCTGTATTGAATAACCTGTTTTACTTATCTTGCTCCACACACTTCTATGGGGAGAAATGTCAATAAATTTTTTAGTACTTTTTTCCATTAAGAATTACTAAATTATAAACACGTTAAAGACGCAATGCTATCCCCTTCGCGAAGCTTCATTATTCTTACTCCTTGAGTTTGTCTACCGGAGGTTGGGATTTCCTTTATATCAACTCTTATGACTTGGCTGTTCTTTGAGATGGCAATAAGCTCAGTTTCGGCTTCCGTGATTATTTTACTTACAATAATATCACCAGTTTTCTTTGTAACTTTGGCTGTCTTTATACCAGAACCACCCCGATTCTGAACCTTGTAATCCTTCAAAGAACTCATTTTACCAAACCCATTACCGCTCATTACCAAAAATCTCACATCCTTAATATCTTTCTTAATCACATCAGCACCAACAACCTCATCACTTTTCTTTAACTTCATGCCGCGGACACCGGCTGCACCTCTACCCATTTCACGAATATCAGACTCCTTGAATCTAATCGACTGACCATTCTTTGTCGCCAAGATCACACTATCACCAGCCTCAACAAATCTCGCGGCCATCAATTTATCCCCATCACCCAACTTAATTGCGATCAGCCCACTCCTCCTAACGTCAGTGAAACTGTCTGCGGCAACCTTTTTTGTCACTCCCATCTTAGTAACCATCATCAGTGAGAATTTAACATTCCTTAGATCTTTTGGCATGGCTAATACTGAAGTAACTTGCTCACCTTCAGCAAGTGACAAAAAGTTCATAATTGATTTACCACGAGTGGCTCGCTTTCCTTCGGGAATTTCAAACATCTTTATCTGATAGGCCTTGCCGCGATCTGTAAAGAAAAGTAAATCGTTATGAGTGTTTGCAGTCAGGAATATTGTGATGAAATCTTCTTCCTTTGTGTTTAAATCCATCACCCCGACTCCACCTCGTCTCTGAGCTCTGTACTCACCCGGATCAGTTCTCTTAACGTAACCTCCTGATGTCAAAACTAAAACGCTCTCAGCCTCAGGAATCAGATCTTCATCACTGATATCTTTTACACCACCCTTGATCACTCTAGTCCTTCTGTCGTCGCCATATTTCTGGCTGATCTCAATAAATTCATCCTTAATGACCTTCAAAATCTTAACTCCGCTCGCCAACAAGGCTCTAAGCCCTTTAATCAATTCCTGAATGGCTTTAAGTTCATCTTCAATCTTCTTCCTCTCAAGACCGGCCAATTTATGTAACTTCATATCCAAGATTGCCGCCGCCTGGATCTCAGAAAACTTAAATGCAGTAATTAAATTCTTCGCAGCATCAGCTGTATCTTTGGACTTCTTGATTATTTTAATGATCTCATCAATATGATCGAGCGCCTTCTTCAATCCAATCAAAATGTGCTCTCTCTCTTCTGCCTTACGCAAATCGTATTGAGTGCGTCTCTTTACGACAACTTGCCTGTGGGAAATAAACTCCTCAAGAATAGTTTTTAGTGACAAAACTTTCGGTATGCCGTCGACAAGCGCCAACATATTGAAGTTAAATGTCTGTTCAAGATCAGTATATTTGTATAACGCATTAAGAACCTTCTGCGGATATGCACCACTCTTTATGTCCACAACCACCCGCACATCCTTTGTGGACTCATCTCTAATATCTTTAATACCTTCGATCTTTTTTTCTTTAACCAGGTCAGCCATCTTCACAATCATTTCAGCTTTGTTTACCTGAT
>JACQCV010000014.1 GCA_016201465.1 Candidatus Vogelbacteria bacterium
TAATTAGCATGATTTTCTATAGCTATATTCATATCCAAATAACCGCATTGAATAGCATAGTCATTAGGTGTCATACCATAGCAGTTTCTAATAGAAAAACTAATTTTTGGGTGCAATAATAATAAACCAAATATTTAATATTTTTTTAAAAAATATGCCAAATTATAATATCGTTCTTCCGTCGAAGCCAAGAGTTGTATCAGAGGAAGAGTTCAAGGGCGTTTATGAGATAGACGGACTATATCCTGGGTATGGCCATACATTAGGGAATTCCTTACGAAGGATAATTTTGTCATCTCTCCCTGGCGCTGCGATAACCTCTATCAAGATTACTGGAGTTGAACACGAATTTTCTTCATTAGATGGTGTTAAAGAAGATGTAATTACAATGTTATTACATTTAAAGAAAGTCAGGTTTAAGATAGAAGGGGATGAACCACAAAAGGTTTATTTAAGTGCCGCTGGTATTAAAAAAGTTACTGCTGGTGATATAGAGACTGCTGCCGGAATTATGGTGCTGAACAAAGATTTACCAATTGCTACTTTAACCGATAAATCATCAAAATTAGATATTGAAATAATAGTTGAGAAGGGTTTAGGTTTTGTATCAAAGGAGGCTCATCATAAGGATAAGGTTGATATTGGTACAATTTCAGTTGATGCTATATTTACTCCAATTAGGAGAGTGAACTACGAAGTTGAAAATATGAGAGTCGGAGATAGAACTGATTACAATAGGCTGAGACTGTTTATAGAGACCGATGGAACCTTACCTGCCAGAGAGGCTCTCGAGACATCCATTTTCACAATGATTATGCAGCTCAAGGCAATTATTGGTTTTGTTGAGGAAGAGCCAGTTGCAACCGCTGAGTCTGTAAAATCGGTTGAAGGTGAAGAATCTGCCACCACAGAAAGTGAAACTTCAGAAAAGCAAGAGGATGTCTTAAAAATGAGAATTGAAGACGTTGGATTTTCATCCAGAACTCTTAGGGCTTTGTCCGAAGCGAGTATAAGAACAATTGGTGGTTTAGCAAGGAAGCGGGAGGAAGATTTAAAAAACATCGATGGCCTTGGTGATAAGGGGATTGCTGAAATACGACGATCGTTGGGTAACTACGGTATAACTCTAAAATAATTAATTCACAGAATTGCCATGAGACATCATAATGCAAATAGAAAATTTGGAAGAGAGACAACACAGAGAAGGGCTCTTTTGCGATCTTTAGCAGAGAATCTCATAGTCAATGGTAAGATCGTTACAACAGAAGCGAAGGCTAAGGAATTACGGCCCTTTATTGAGAAATTGGTGACAAAAGGTCGCGATGAGCAAAAGTCGTCACAGCGTGTTTTGACATCAAAACTTCATAATCGAGAGGTTGTAAAAAAAATGGTGGTGGAGATTTCAAAAAAATATAAAGATCGGAATGGTGGTTATACTAGAATAGTTAAAATTGGTCGAAGAAAAGGGGATGCAAGCGAAATGGCCATAATTGAGTTTGTATAAAAATAATAAGATAAAATATGACAAGCGAACACACTATAGATGCCAATAACAGAACTATTGGAAGAGTTGCATCGGAAGCGGCCTCTGTTTTAATGGGTAAAAATAATGCGAAATTTTCTCGCAATATTGCCCCAAAAATTAAAGTTACGATTGCTAACGCTTCTAAGGTTAGAATTCCTGAGAATAAATTAATCCAGAAGCATTATTTTAGATTTAGTGGATACCCAGGTGGACGGAAAGGTGAAACTATGGAAAGGGTCATTTCGAAAAAGGGTTTTACTGAAATATTTGAAAATGCAGTATTTGGGATGTTGCCTAAAAATCGATTGAGAAAGTCCATGATGAAGAATTTAACTATCGCTGACTAATTTTAATATGATTAAAGAAAAGCAAATAAAAAACAGATATTTTGAAGCCGTTGGAAGGAGAAAAACCTCTACGGCAAGAGTGAGACTTTCTTCAACAGAAAGTGCGAAGAATGTCATGTTAGTTAACACCAGGGACGTTAAAGATTACTTTCCTACTACAGAATTGAGAAATATTGTTAACGCACCGTTTGAAACAGTGGGTGATGCTAAATATAAATTTGGCGTTACGGTTATTGTGCATGGAGGTGGAATACATTCGCAAGCGGAGGCCGTAAGACATGGTGTCTCAAGGGCCTTAATTGGTTTTGATCTGGAGTTAAGGAAGATATTAAAAAAGGCTAAGATGCTTAAGAGAGACCCGAGGTCTAAAGAAAGAAGAAAGTTTGGTCTCAAAAAGGCAAGAAAGGCTCCACAGTGGAGCAAGCGTTAGCTTGGCGACGTTCCGACCGAAGTGTCGTGGCGGAGAAATATTTGATTGAAATGAAGAATCCAGATTAAATTGTCTGGGTTTTTTTGTTCAACCTATTTCTGATAATTTGGTATATTCCAGGACTTATAGAAAGAATAATGATTGTAAAAATTACAGTAGTGAAATTGTTTTTAATGAATTCGATATTGCCAAACTCATAGCCTCCAAAAAGAAAAATTGTTGTCCAAGCCAATGCCCCTAGAATGTTATAGACTATAAATTTCATATATTCCATTTTACCAATGCCGGCCACAAACGGTACAAATGTTCGAATAATGGGGAAGAATCTACCTAGTAAAACTGCCTTATTGCCGTACTTTGTATAAAAAACTTCAGTTTTAATAAAATGTTCTTTTTTAAAAATTTGAGAATTGCCGTCGCCGAAAGCCATAACGCCAAATCTTTTGCCAATCGAATAATTCATAGAGTCGCCCAATATTGCGGCGGTCACAATAATTAAAAAAAGATAGAATATATTAAGCGATCCAGTTGCCGCCGTAATTGCACCTGCGGCAAACAACAGTGAATCGCCGGGTAAGAATGGAGTAACCACGAGTCCTGTTTCGCAAAAAATTATGATGAAGATTATTAGATAGATATAAACTCCATAGCTCTTGGTCAAGGTGACTAAGTATTGATCAAGGTGTAAGAAAATTGCCGCATATTCATATAGAATCATCGCTGAATCATACCATAAAATCTCGCAGTGAAAAATGGTAATAAAATATCCCGTTTCGACGTATTGATCGAAACGGGGTGTGCCCGGTTATTTATTCTTCTTACGTGGATGTAGAGCGTCCTTACGAAGAAATCCATGGCGTTCCCAAAAATCTACGTACTGCGGAAGCACTATCCAAGTCTTCACGCCAATATCTTTGAGTTCTTTCTTTTGGTGCCAACAGTTGTCGTCAAGACATCCACCTTTAAGTTCAAGCGCTTGCACTGGCTCATCGATCCAATAAACTCTAAGCGGTTTAGCAAACCAGATGTCAACCTCACGATGATTCGGGCGTCCAAATCGATCCATGGTCTCAAATCGCTTAGAATATTCAAATGGAATATTGAGCCTCTTGAGAAGATTAATCATTCGAGCCTCGAGTTCATTGCAGGGTTGAATGCCATCGATTGGAGCAGGTTTTGGTTCAGTCTTTCTTCCTGTGATCTCAAAGCCTTGGTTATATTTGAAGGTATAGCCATGCCTCTGAAGAAGTTTGGCCACTGTCAAATCATCTTTGGTTCGGAATTGAACCTTGTTTAATCTCAAGTGCCTTTGTTTTGGCTGTCTTTTTGTTCCAGCTCTACCGTCACGGGTCTTCTTTCCGCGACCGAAACGCTTATCACGACTGTTGTGCGACCGCAAAACGTTCTCCTTTGTTTAATGACCAATAGTATAAAAGTAAATGAACTTCTTTAATATGACTATAGCAGGTTTTACATTTATGGCAATATCTAGTAGTATATGGAAGCTATTTTCTTGGCCCTATCGTCTATCGGCTAGGACGGAGCCTTCTCAAGGCTTAAAGCAGGGTTCGATTCCCTGTAGGGTCACCAATTTTAATAAAATAAACAATGTCTGAACAATTAAATAATTCGTATGAAAAGATTTTAACCGTAGAAGATGTGGCGCTTGAAGCCGCTCAAATGCAAGAATTCAAAGATGCCGTACGTCGGGCTAGGAGTAAACTTAACGCAACTACTGAAATAAGAACTCTGCTTGATAAAAAGTTTAAGAACCAAATTGCTAAAATTCCAAAAAGAAAAGCTAAACTGTCGGACCAAGATATTGTCGACGGTTTGGATGACACAGCCTTTCAAGCTTCTAGTAATTTGTTAGTTACGAAGGAGATTGTTTTGTTGTTGTGGGACAAAAAATAATTCAAATATGTCCAACATACAGTTACTTTCAAAAATTGCACTTATTCTTAATATTGAAGAACTGGTTTTTTCTGAAGACTTAGTAAAAGATCTTGATAAAGAGTGGCAGGAGATAGCAAGAGAAAACAGTAAGGCCGTTTTTGTATACAAAATTATTTATAAATCGCAAGGACATAAAGTTATTGGCTATATAATTGAGCCACGAGAAAGAGAAAGTTTACCAGCTTTAATTTGTAACAGGGGCGGCTCACGCGAGTTTGGTAGAATTGAGAATAATCATCTGTTTGTAAGGCTGATAAATCGTTTTGCTCGAAATGGATATATTTGCATAACTACCCAATATTCGGGTAATGCTGGAGGAGAAGGGGTTGATGAGATGGGTGGGAGTGATGTAGAAGATGTTTTGACGCTCTACAAGATACTTAAACAGTACAAAAGAGTTGATATCAAGCGAGTAGGAATGTATGGCGCAAGTCGCGGAGGAATGATGGCCTATATCGTTCTTTCAAGAGTAAAATGGCTTAAGGCGGTTGTAGTGCATGCTGCTTCAGCTAATTTAGTTAATAAAGAGAAATTTCGCCCGGAGATGTTTGAGCATTACAAAGAAATGTTCGGCGGATCGCTGAAGGAAAAGAAAAAGAGGTCTGCTTTATATTTCGCCGATAAATTCCCTAAAAGAACACCAATTCTTATGATGCACGGTACTTCTGACTGGAGAGTCAACCCAATAGATTCGCTCAAGCTTGCGGAAAAGTTGCAGGAATACAAAGTTCCATACAGATTGATTATGTTTGAAGGTGGGGATCATGGTTTAAGTGAATATAAAAAAGAGAGCGGGGGAGATGCTCTCAATTGGTTTGATCGGTATGTTAAAAATACGGAGAAATTACCAAACTTAAAACCTCACGGTGATTAGATATTAATTTTATAAAAAAAATCCCGTGCCGAAGCACGGGAGCTAGAAACTTTCTTTCTTGATGATAACGATCACCCGGGCCTTGCCGTCGTCCTTACGTGGCTCGCCTCGAATGGCTTTGGCTCCGGTTGGATTGGTGTAGTAGCCACCGCGGCTACCCTCATCAATCCACTCACCCTTGTCGCACCCGCAAGTCAGGATTGGTCCGTCCCCACACCGTCCGTCATAGTAAGCTGCTTCACCACAAACACTACACTTCCATCCCATATGGTACCTCCTTATTGTTTTTGGCTAAATTACGATTTAATTTCGCTTAGGATTTCATTCCACGGTGCGCTTTGGTCAAATTGAATTGTTACGTTGTGTGTCGGTCTACATAGTAGCTTGTGTTTAATCTTCTTAAATCCCTTAGGTGTATAGATGTCTGCTTTTAGGCTGTAGATTGTTTTGTTGTCACCAGAAGATCTTATTCCACTACCACACGAATTGTAGTCGTAATGGCCAGTAAAGATGTCTAGATTAAACTCGTAGGTTCGGCTATCGCCACTATGCAAACAGGCCCAGGCCCTATAGCCATTCCCAAGATCAAAACCTCTTCCTCTACTACCGACCAATCCTCTTGGAAGGCTTGGATCAATATTGAAGTAAAGATTAAAGTCTCCAGTGGGTAGCGCCTTTCTTATGATGCTCCACTTGTCGGCAGCAGCATTTTTGATTGACTCATCTATGAGTGTCAATGCATCGACAGGGCTCTTTGTGTGAAATAGTTTGTCTTCTATCCTTCCAAGGAATTCTAGAATTTTTTCTCCTAGATAGTGGTATAACACCCAGACTGTTATGTACAAGATACTAAAGAAAAGTTTAATCTTACCGTATACCTTGTTCATGTGTTTGCTCCTTTGTTGTAATTGTCAATAACCTCTAATTCTGTGCTTAAGCTATCATTTGTAGATTTAATTAGCAATCCATTTAGAAAAACAGGAGCCATTGCTGGCTCCCATAAAATTACAATTTACGATTTAAACTCTTTATCAAAGAGTTCCTTGTTAAACGTGAATCCTTCACCCAGCATCTCAACAACTTTTACAACATCTCCACTGGCATTCTTGAGGCAATTGGTGGCACCGGGGGAAGGGGTAACATTGAAGATGATCTTGTCTCCAAAAAGTTTTATTTCTCCCAGAAAGATTTTACCAGTATTCAAATCAACTACCTGAGGTCGTACGCCACCCAAATTTTTGCCGTAAGAGATGTCTTTAAGTCTTGCCGAGGGAACAATCTTCTTGATATTCTTCATGAAAAGAAGTTTGCCGATGATAGGAAAGTCATAGAGGACATTCTCGATAGCGAACCAAAAGAAGTGCATCTGGAGAATGATTTTGAGACACGCAAATATACCTTTAATACTTACGATCGCGGAAGTAATGAAGTCAAAAAAGGTATTGTAGCGATGTCTTTCGAAGAGAGGAAGCATCTTTGCTGTAGGTCCGAAGCGCGTCTCAGTTGGATCATTAACATTTGGATCCCCATGGATAGCAGCGAAGGGTATGCCGTCGATCTGAACAGTATAAACTTTTCCGTTTAGAAGATTCTTGGACTTATAAAAACTTCCAGCAACCGGGAGAATGGCAAGATCTTTACCAATATCCATCTTGTGCGCGAAGTATAGACTGTAGGGTCCAGATGTAACCACGACAACTTTTGCTGAGAAACTGCCATTATTAGTCTCCGCAATCGTTAGGCTGTCCTTCTTGTAAATCTTACTAACTTTGGTTTCAAAGAAGAGCTCAGTTCGCTTATTGGAATTCAGAAAGTTGCCAACAAAAGAATCCGCCAACTTCTTGTAATCAACCGCATAGCCGTCATCGCTGTAAAGTGCAACTATATTTTCATTCGGATCTCTATCCTTCACAATATTCGGCTCAAGTTTTGCGATATCATCACGATAGAGTTTACGAAGTTTTGGGTAAGTCGCCTTGAAATCTTCGTACCGCTTTTCAAGCAGCGCAACTTCGTTATCACCGACGCCAAGCAGAAGCTTGTAAGTCTTTCTGTGAAGACTGCTGTCTGAATCGTAGCGATCAAGATAAGAAACAATCATATCACCCGCGTTCTTAACGTGCTTGGCTTTTTCAAGCCCGTAGTTGGTCTCGATATCACCGAAGTGAACAGTCTGACTATTGCTGTCAGGACTTGAGTTAACCTCGCCAAGTTCCTTGCCTTTTTCAATCAACCCGATACTCGATATGTTGGTATATCTCTCGAGAAAGTGGCAAAGTGCACTGCCAACGACCCCACCGCCAATAACCAAAACATCGAACTCTCTAGTTTTGCCCATAGCCCATCTCCTTTGTGTCAAAGATCAAATCAATGTTATATAGTGTATGATATACACAAATAGAATAGAAGTCAAGTAAAAGGGGATAAGTTGAATTCTTAGCGCCGCTTGACACGGTCCGTACCCCGTGCTATACTACTGTCGAAGTTAAAAATCGTACTTTCAAACAAACGCCAACTGGGAATTGTCGTTTAACGACAAGGAGAAATCGATGAATTTCAATAAGCTATCGGGGTTTCTCAATAACTCATCACGTGGACCGCAGCAGCCCGTCGGCCTGGTTCCGCAGGGGATCTGGCTCCACAACGCGCTGCAGAGCCGGGTTAGCGAGCTTCTCGCCGCTATGAAGCGTTATGCAGCAGCGAGCAAGCCCATTCCAATGG
The DNA here is from genome assembly GCA_016201465.1 of Candidatus Vogelbacteria bacterium. Classification (GTDB taxonomy): domain Bacteria; phylum Patescibacteriota; class Minisyncoccia; order Phycocordibacterales; family UBA12445; genus JACQCV01. The sequence goes on from JACQCV010000014.1 coordinate 7,854, forward strand.
AGTGGCTCACTGAGCTGGAGAAGCACTACGCCGCGCTCAAGGCCATGAAGTAGATCACTGAAGTCGCCAGTAATGGCGCGTATACCTCGGGTCGTATAACGGCCCGGGGTTTTCTTATGTACAAAAAATCCCCCAGACGTTTTTGACGTATAGGGGTTTGATTATATTACCAATCTTAGAAAGGTCCACATAAGAACTAGATGCATCGTATTGTCCGCTACTGCATATACAAAACATGCGAAAGGGAGACCAATCTCACGGTACTCATTTTCAGTAACCGTTGATTTGAATTCATAAAGAATATCTCGCCCTTTAATGAATTTCAACCAAAAGTATGCCAATGCAGTGCGGTCAATCGGCCAGTGGCTCAAGAAGACAAGGGCGACGACTAGAGGACTGGGTGCCCATACCAGATTAAAACAACTGTCAAAACGACAGAGAAACATACAGACTGTCGCAGTATATATCGCGCAGTGGAGAAGACAGATATTCGCCCCCTCTTCCGTTTTATCAGTCTTATGAATGGCCATGTACTTGTTTTGAAGCAAATAATCACCAACCAAATGACCAAGAACTATTCGAGCAAACAGGTCTTCCATTTGAAGTTTACCTCCTTATTGATTTTCTCACTAATTTTGACAGCCTTACTATTGAGCTCTTCAACTGGTCCGTCAGTCTCGATTGAAATGATTTCCAATTTATTCTCCTTTGCGATTCGAATTGACTCCGCTATATCAGGAATTTTCCGCATGAACAGCAGAATATGTGGTGTTCCTCTGTTGATTATTCGTTTCTCAAGTTGGACCACGTCCCTACATCCGATCGATAGAATCTTACGACTAATCAGATTGTAAAGCTTCTTGTTCTCTTGCAGTCCATAGGCTGCCTCGATGAAGATGTTTGAGCCTTTTGGTGCCTTGATAAGTGCTTCGCGGAGAAGATTAAACCAAGGCTTAGTCGAAACTCTGAGCAATTCAGCCTCATTGGTTTCAGCAACTCTCAAGAGATCTTCGCCGGGGAATGCTTCCTTTAAGAGGGTCTTAATTTGATGATTAAATTCATCGGTATTGATGTGAATGTTCTTTGGATCGAGTTTTGTTAGGTGGCCAAGAATTGTAGACTTACCAGATGCAGGCCTGCCGACAACCATAACAATATTCTTCTGTTCTAGACACTTCTCAATAAGTGCGGTGAGCACCATTGGAGAAACAAGTTTGGAAAGTGCTTCAAGGTCGAGCTTACTCGCTAGTTCTCTGGCGAGGGACGAAGAGATGTTCTCAAACTCTGGATCGGTCAGAATGTAAAGATAATTATTTATTCCGTAGTCCTTTTTATTCAAGAGAACAACGTTGTTTTCGTGGGCCAAATCTTTTTCGTTTCTGATTCCACGTACCATTACGACCTTGGACATATCGTGCTTAGTTTTGGTGAATTGACTAAAGGTAGTCACGCTAATGTTACTAGGCAAATTGTAGCTTTTCCAAAACTCGACACACTCTTCCGGGATGAACCAGCAAGAGCTTTTGTCTGGATTCCGCGAACAAATAATCGTCAGGTTGTCGCAAATTTTCGAGGCTTCTATAACAACCTTGAAATGACCGATGGTAGGTGGGCTAAAGGTTCCGGGGAATACATAAACAGCCTCGTTCACTGTGTTTTCCTTCCTTTAGGTTTTTACTTGTTAATGTACAATTTTCTTGGCAAATACTAGTATATAATATTATAAATGTCAACATGTCGGCTGATCGCGACACCTAATATTTAGAGTTTTAAGAATCTAGCTTCTAGCAAATTGAGTTCAATAATAGTTGATGGTATAATTACAGCACTAATGCTTTACTTTTATATTTTTGTATTTGTCTTTGCTTTCATATCACTCGGGGTTTCAAGTGGGCTGGTTGCCAATTCTTTTGTGAGTATAACTAGAGTTCTTGGTATAAA
>JACQCV010000018.1 GCA_016201465.1 Candidatus Vogelbacteria bacterium
CTCCGTCGTTGTTGCTTTGATACATCAGTTTATTTTATTTTACTAAGCTACGACCTAGAATCTAGACAAAACGGTTCAAAAATATGCAACCAAATTTTGACTCGACACTATACAATTAACTATACTACTCCAATGGTAAATTGTGGTCAACTATATTATAATACGAGCATGAATATTAATATCAAAGCAACAAATATCACCCTTCCTGGATCTATAAGAGAATATTTGGAAAAAAAAATTAAGAGTATTGAGAAGCTAGTTAAGGATAATGATGTAGATCTTATTAAGGTAGATGTGGAATTAGGTCGTTTAACAAATCACCACAGGAGCGGTGATATTTTTAGAGCAGAAGTTAATCTTCAGATTGGGCAAAATCTATTAAGGGCTGTTTGTGAGGAGTCGGAGTTATCTGCTGCAATTGATATCGTAAAGGATGAAATTGTAAAAGAGATCAAGAGGTTAAAAGATAGGCTAAGAACCAAGATTATTGGCGGGGCCAGGAAGATTAAAACAGAAAAGAAGAGTGCGTAAGAAATCCACAGTCTGCATTTATATATTTGTGATTCTGTTTACATATCTCGTTGGTGGGGATGTTGTTTTTGCTAGTGTTAGTTTTCCGACTGGTGAGACAATAAAAATGGGAATGTCTGGGGCTTCGGTTGCTTCGCTTCAACAGTACTTGAGTGGTATTGGATTTTACTCGAAAGATATGATTACCGGTTATTTTGGTCCACTTACACAAAAAGCTGTTTGGTATTTTCAGAAATATAGCGGAATCGGGGCTACGGGGATAGTTGATCAAAAGACTGATCAAAAGATTCGCGAGTCTTTGGTGGCTACTTCGTCGATTAATTCAGTGTCGGAGACAAATTTTTCAACTTCGACGGTTTCAATAAATGGTAGTTCTACTCTGATTGGTTCTTCAACTACCACCTTAATGATTCATGGTGATTACCATATTCAAGAACGTCCAGACTATGACCTCCGGAGGCTGGCATTGCAAATACAAAATTTAATTAATGACAAGAGGGCAGAATTTAAACTCGATCCAGTTTCCTGGGACGAAGAACTTGTCGACGTCCCAAGAGAACATAGCATAGACCAAGCAAAGGATAACATTGATCTGACGAATAGAAGTCTTGCCTGCAGTTATCCGATTATTCGTCACGAAGGTTTTACACCATATGGGTATTCATTAAAAGATAGACTTGCATCCAGGTATATTAGGTACAGATATGCTGGTGAAAATATTGCGATGGTCCCTTTGTCAAAAAATCTTCTTTATCTAAATCCGACTGATAAGGAAATAGAGCCCTGTGATAAGGTGGATAAATTCGAGCCGGGGGAAGGTACAGAGGAAGAGAGGACTAAACTGTTTCGCGAAGTCCTCAATAAATCTGAGGAAGCAGTAAAGAAACTGGTCTCTGTCGTCTGGGTGAATAAGGAGTGGAGAACTGAAAAAGAACTTGCTGAAATGACAGTAGATGGCTGGATGAATTCTCCTGGGCATAGGGACAATATTTTAAGGCCGGAGTATAGTACTGCTGCGATTGGCATAGCAATAGTGAATGATTATATAATAATCACCCATGATTTTTTGGGATATTAATTTTTTGTTTTTTCAGTATTTGAAAAAAGAGACGAAAATTTTCTCGTCTCTGTGAAACTAGTTGCTTACCAAGCGTTTGTAGATTTCGTAGGCGGTCATTGCCCCGTTAATAGCTCGATGAGGCATGGGCTCTTCAGTAATTCCCAGATGCTTGGCCACTTCGTTCATGTTAAATTTTTCAAGACCGGAATTTCTAAGTTTCATCCAGGCCATTGTAAAAAGGTCAACGCGATGATAGTCCATTAAATTTCTGACTCCAGTTTTCTTGAGCCCTTCAAAAATAAATGACCAGTCAAATGTCACGTTGTGAGAGCAGAATATGGCATCTTTTGCTTTTTCTCCATACAACGACATGGCGGTTTGAAGTGCTAAAGCATTCAGCCATTCGGTTGTGTTGTAACCGTTGAGCTTTAGTGCAGATTCGGTAGCGGTCCCTAGATGTTCAGGGCTTATCTTCACATCAAGGGTATCAATGATTTCAAGCGTTTGCTGATTGACCAATATTAATCCGATTTCGACAATTTCATGAGTTGTTGGGTCCAGGCCGGTTGTCTCAACATCAGTAATGGCAATGGGCCTTTCAAGAATTTTCATTGGTTTGTCCTCCTTAATAAGTCGTTCTGATCTAAAGATTAGACTTGCTCGTGTTAAATGTCAAATAAAAAAAGTCATCAGGGTAGTCTTTCGTAATTATTGGTGTTTCTGTTCTGAGTCGGGGCGCCGGGATTTGAACCCGGAGTCTCATGAACCCGAATCGTGCACCTGCCTGCCGGCAGGCAGGTGTTACAGTTACACTACCGCCCCGACTCAGAACAGAAACTATTAAAATATATGGATAGTATAGAGGATTAACTTTAAGTTAAGAAAGCCCTTGACAAGCAGTTAACCACAGTGGTAGGTTTATGTCGGAAACCAAAGGTTGTGGACATTGTAAAATACAGGAGGTGCTATGTGTCTGGGAATGGAAATGAGCCTAATGGATCCGTAGTTCAGGTCGGGGTTGGGTTTGTGGAATGTTCTAACTGCAAGGGTTCCGGCCGGTCAAAGACTGGCAAGAGCCGATGTGGTCGTTGTCGTGGTAAAAAGAGGGTTCTTGCCGAAGTTCAAGAAACCTCAACAGAGAAAAAATAAGGAGGATGCCTTATGGGTGCTAATTCATTTTGGGTTTGTTTCGCAATGTTTTTCTGTCCGGCCGCTGTCGCTACACATTCAATTGCTTTTGGGCTGGTGTCTGGATTTTTCGGTCTTTTTATTTCAGATATCAGTTTAACTCTGGAAAAGATTGCAAGCGAGCTCAAGGAGTTCAACAAAAACAAGTAGTGGTCGCCCTCTTTGACGATAAGTTGGAGAGGGTTTTTTGTATTTCAAAATTTGGTGTAAAATATGTGAGTAGGAATGTTGTATTTAAAGAAAATTGAGTTACTTGGGTTTAAGTCTTTTGCTAAGAAAACAGAGCTCATTTTTAACGTGCCGATAACATCTATTGTTGGACCAAACGGATCTGGAAAGTCTAATGTAGCCGAAGCTTTTAGGTGGGTGTTGGGGGAGCAATCGATGAAGTCCCTCCGAGGTAAAAGGGGAGAGGATTTGATCTTCAATGGTTCGGCTGGAGCGCCAAAACAAAATCACGCGTATGTAACTTTAGTTTTTGATAATAAAGACAAAAAATTCAATATAGATTTTGATGAGGTTGCGATTTCAAGACATATATATAGAGATGGCTCAAATCAATATTTTATAAATGGCAGCCAAGTTAGGCTTAAGGATATTATAGAGCTTCTTTCAGTTGTGTCTCTTGGTGTTTCAAGTCATCATATAATTAGTCAGGGTGAGGCAGATAGAATTTTGAACGCAAATATTTATGAGCGCCGAGAGATGATAGAGGACGCCCTCGGTTTACGGGTCTATCAATACAAGAAGCACGAAAGTGAGCGGAAGTTAGAGAAAACGGAGGAAAATATTAAGCAGGTTGAATCTTTAAAACGAGAACTCGCGCCACATCTTAAATTTTTAAAGAAACAAGTTGAGCAGGTAGAGAAGGCTGAACAAATGAAGAGAGAGCTTTTTAATTTTTATGTTGAATATCTTTGGCGCGAAGAGCTATATTTGAAAAATTTTAGATCACAAATTGATAAGGAAAGAATGGGTCCAAGTGATGAGTTAAAAAAAGTAGAGGCTGAGTTGAACAGATTAGCCGCGCTGCTCTCATCATCGAATGCCGAAGATAATGAAAAGTTTAATCGATTGCGCGATGTTGATAATAAATTGCAAGAAGTTCGAAGGAAAAAGGACGAATTTTCACGTAGAATAGGAAGGCTTGAAGGAATGATAGAGGCCAATCCGATCAAAGAGATGATGGAAGAGCAAGCCAAGGCAGAGAACAAAACTTGCCCTTATTGCGGACAGACTATGCCCGTGAAGGAGATTGGTCAGCCAGACTCCGCATTTACTGCCAAAATTGAGGAGGAGATCAAGAGGCACCAGGCCGAAAAATTGGAGGCAGAGGAACAGCTAAAGACTTTGCAAATTAGGGAGTCCGAACTGGTCTCGGCTTATTCGAGTGTTAAAAGCGAGATTGATAAACACAAGGATTCCCTGCGCGATTCTGAGCGAACTTTATATGGGTTGCGCGCAAAAAAAAGTGATCTACTGTCGGCTTTAAATTCCATTCATGCAAAAGAGGATAAATTTAATTATGAAGAAGGCGCATTCAATATGGAGCTCACTGAGTCGGCGGTATTGGTGGGTAGGGTAATTATTGATGAATATAAAAAATTTGTGTGGGAAGGCGTAGATCCGTTGCTCGAAGATCGTATGATTCAAGATGACAGGAGAAGAAAAATTGAGAGGATTAAGATCCGACTTGAAGATATGGGCGGTTCTGGCGAAGAGGTTATGAAAGAATTTAAAGAGACTGAGGAACGTGATAAATTTCTGGAAAAAGAGATCACAGATCTTTTACAAAGTGCTGAATCTCTGCGTACTGTCATGAAAGAACTTTCAGATAAGATTGATACTGAATTTAAGGCTGGGATCAATAAAATCAATATACAATTTAAGGAGTTCTTCATGCTCATGTTTGGTGGAGGGGAGGCTTCTCTTGTTTTACAAACTCCACCGAAGAAAGAAACAGAAGATGGGATGCCGGTCTTAGAATTAGAAGATGAGGAGAAGAAGCAGGATGGAATTGATATCTCAGTGAGTTTACCAAGGAAGAGAGTTAAGGGGCTACAGATGCTTTCGGGCGGTGAGCGTGCACTCACATCCATTGCACTTTTATTTGCTGTGTCGCAAGTTAATCCGCCGCCATTTTTAATCTTGGATGAAACAGATGCTGCTCTTGATGAATCAAATTCAAGGAAGTATGGCGACATGATTGAAAATCTCTCAAAGCTCTCTCAACTTATTGTTGTGACTCACAATCGTGAGACTATGAGTAGGGCCAACGTGCTCTATGGTGTCACCATGGGCTCTGACGGTGTATCAAAATTGATATCTATAAAATTTGATGATGCTGTTGCGATAGCGAAATAGATTTTTTCGAAATTTAAAAATCCTCTCTGACTTATTGTCGGAGAGGATTTTGAGAGTTTTTATTTACTCCACTCTATGCCAATACCCCATTTTGTTTTGTCCGGCGTTTGGGCGACGCACGGCTTTAGGCCGGCGTCTTTGCATCTATTAAAAACAATTTCGGCTACACCAGTCAATTCGTATTCTGTTATGCTAGTACTGAAGAGGTTGTTCATTACATCATCGAAGGGGAACGTGTTGCTGCGTAGTATGGATTTGGCGCGCATACCATGCGGCATGGATACCAGCCTCTTGGGCTTTGGTGCTTCGTCCAGATACATTACTGTTGTCGCGTTTCGTTTCTTCGTAATTGCCTCTGTAATTAGACCCGGAATTTTATCCGTGATTTCATCGGCCGCGGCCTGGTCCTCTTTTGTGGTTTTAGTCCTGGCCTCGTTGATGATTCGTTGCGTCCTCTCTCTTAGATCTGCGCTATTCATTTCCGTGACGCCTCCTCTGACTTTTCTTTTTGTTCACACAAACACAGTATGAATGGTTCGATACAAAACAAAAATGCTGTAGAGAGAATGAAGGTTAGAAAACCCTTGAAACCACCAATGTCGTAGCTTATATTGATTGTGCAAAACCATAGTAATAGATAGATCAAGAGACTAATTAGATCAATATTTAGCCAAGCCTTCACTTTTTCGATGCCTCCTTGATATCCTGGATCTCCACAACTGATAGTGTTGTGAACAACATGATGCTGACCTTGCTGGACAGTGCCGGTTCCATGAAGAAGGAACCAATCAGGCTTCCCAGACAGAATGTTAAGAATAAGTACTTTTTGAGCCAAGATTCGGCCTCTGTAAGAACATTGTTTAGGGTCTCCATATTACTCTCCTTTATTTTAGTAGAAGTTGTTTACTTCTTGATCGGATCATTAACAGCAAACCTGGCCAGCTGTTCCTTCTTTTGTTGGTCCATATCTTCTAAAGCTATCTTCGTTACATCCGCTAGTGTTGTGTCCCAACATTTTGGTTGAGTCTTGGCGTATTTCCCCAGTTCCTTGAATTCAACATAACTAATCACCACGAGCATTGCTCCAAGTAGTGCCAGTATCCAGGGCCAGACACCAGCAGCAACCGAACAAACCATTGCAAACGTCGTTATTGCTAGGATCGGAGAGATACTAAGACCGATTGCGAGTTTAGCTTCGCTGTAGAAGCGAGATTGTCGACGTGTCACAATATCGTTCACATAATCGTCTCCGCCACGATAGCGATCACGCAGATTTCTACCGAGTGTCGAAAGTCCAAATATCCCAATCATAAGGGGCACGAAGAAAAATGTTCGATTGACTAATGTTCCCAGACAGAGGACTGTCATCGGTGTCGCACAATATAGTGCCAGCTCTCTAAGCGTGTATTTATCGACAAAAATTTTGAACCACTTGGTCGCGATAGGTGTGTCAAATGCGAGCATCATAATCAATGCTGGTAAGACTCTAAGTGTCTGCGACAATGGAGCGAATATTAGGAGCCAAAAAGCACAAAATCCAAACCAAGAAGCCGTCCATTTATCCATCGGAAAATATTCCTTCATATCAGTCTTTTCCTTCGGCCGTTATCCCAGGCCCGTTTAAACCATTTCAATGTTCCAGATTCAAGCGGAATATTACTGCTAATCTTTGATATTGTCAAACGATCACGAAATCTATCGTACGGCGCTCGAGATTGACCTCGTGGAGTTTTATTTTTACTTCGTCACCGAGGCGGTAACGCTTCTTTGTGCGTTTGCCGACAAGCGCGAAATTCTTTTTATCAAAAACATAATAATCGTCCTTCATATTTCGGAGTGATACCATACCCTCAGAGATTGTCTCTTTAGCTTCGACGAAAAATCCCCATTCGGTGACGCTTGTTATAACACCAGTATAAACAGTTCCAATCTTATCCATGTTGTACTCGATCTGTTTGTATTTGATCGAAGCCCACTCAGCCTCCATCGCCTTGCGTTCCATTTGTGATGAGTGCATGCAGAGTCTCTCGTATGGATTTTTATCTGGTGATTTGCCCCCCTCCAAATAATTATTAAGAAGTCTGTGAACCATTATGTCCGGATACCTACGAATTGGCGAGGTGAAATGTGTGTAGCATGGGAAGGCGAGACTGAAGTGACCAATATTTCTGGTGGTGTATATTGCCTTGGCCATTGAGCGTAAAATTGTTGATTGGACTAGTCTTTCTTCCGGTTTTGCGTCTGCCTGCATGATCAAGTTGTTTAGTTTTTTGGAACTTAGTAAATTATCTTTTTTATCAAATTTGTAGTTAAAGGTTCGTAGGAATTTTTTTAGTTCGGCTATCTTCTCTTGATTCGGCAAATCATGAATTCTGTATATGAAAGTATTTGATCCCGGCTTTTGACCGTGCCCCGCTTTATAAAAGACAAATTCTGCAACTTTCTTATTCGCCAGCAGCATAAACTCTTCGATTAGTTTATGTGAGTCAGTTGCAGTCATCTTAATTATTGCGATCGGCTTTCCTGTCGCATCTAGTTTGAATTTAACGTCGTTACTTTCAAAATCCATGGAGCCCTTGGCAAATCTTTCATCGCGCAATTTTTTTGCCAGTTTATTGATTTCAAGTAGTTCTTGTGAGAATTCTCCCTTACCCAGGTCAAGGATCTTGTCGACATCTTCATAGGTAAATCTTTTGTTGGAGTGAATTATTGTTTTGCCGAACCATTTATCAAGAACCTTTGCATTTTTATCCAAAATAAATACAGCACTAAAAGTTAGCCTATCTTCATTTGGAACTAAACTACAAACTCCATTCGATAGAACTTCGGGAAGCATTGGGATCGTCCTGTCGACGAGGTAAACTGAAGTTGCTCTCTCTGCCGCCTCTTGGTCGAGTGCACTACCCGGCTGCACGAAGTATGATACGTCAGCGATATGTATGCCGATTTCGAATCGTCCATCACCTAGTTCTTTAAATGAAATGGCGTCATCGAAATCCTTTGCATCAGCGGGGTCGATTGTAAAAGTTAAGATATCTCTAAAATCTTTTCTATTTGATATTTCTTTCTCGGAGATTTCTTGCTTTGATATTTCTTTGGCTTCGTGTTCGACACCTGTTGGAAAGTTATACTGAATTTTGTGCTCAAACATAATGGTGTGCATCTCTGTATTATTATCTCCTGCACGGCCAAGATTCTGAACAACTTTACCGGCAAGATCCTTCCAATTTGTAATCTCCACTATAACTCTGTCTCCATCTTCAACTCTTGTTTCGGGAGTTTCTTCGATCAAGATGTCTGAATATACTTTGGTATCGTAAGGTTTAAGCCACATATAATTATGGTCGCTCTTAACTGTACCGGTGAACTGCTTTTTGGCGCGCTCTAATATTCTAACTACCTTTTTGCCATTTACCTCTACTTTGTCACCATTCAATGCCGTTGCAAGATCATCACTTTCGATAAATAGTTCATCTTCTCTTTTTACACTGTCCTCACGCAAAAAATATCCGCCCCTTTTTGAGGCGAGACTTAATCGGCCTACTAAATTTTGATTTTTATGTTTTAACACCTTATAATTAAATAAATAAGCTATTAACAGCTAAATATTATCACTTTTGAGAGTATGAAACAAGATTATGGATTTTCGTTTTGGATAGTTGTTATCGTTAGTTTGGGTTTTTTAATAGCATTTGGTTTTGCGTTATTTAAAATATTTAATATGACAGATGAAAATAAAGTACAAAATAGTACGTTAATCACACCTGAAACTAAAGAGGTTGTGAAAGAGGAGACTGCCAATAACACAACGTCTAAGGCTAATGTGGTTGTAATTAAAACAAGTATGGGCAATGTCAAGTTAGAGCTTTATCCAGAGAAGGCGCCGCTCACGGTTGAAAATTTTTTGAAGCTATCCAAGTCTGCCTTTTACGAAGGTACGAAATTTCACAGAGTGATCAAAGATTTTATGATTCAGGGTGGAGATCCAAATAGCAAGAATGCTGATTGGTCAACTCACGGTATGGGTGGTCCAGGGTATCAATTTAAAGATGAGATCAATGACATCAAGTTGGTTGCTGGTGTTTTGGCTATGGCTAACTCGGGACCAGATACAAATGGGAGTCAATTCTTCATTGTTACAGCTCCCGCAACTCCGTGGCTTGATGGCAGGCATACGGCCTTTGGGCGTGTTGTAGAGGGCATGGATGTCGTTCGTGCGATTGAGAACGTAGAAGTCGATCACGTCCGTGGTGATCATCCGATCAAAGATATTGTGGTGGAGAAGGTCATCGCGGAGTAGTATTAAAGTGTAGTATATTTAGTTTAAGAGAGGAGGTGGTGTTGTGAAAACTAAGGTAGCTCGGGTTGTGGTTTGGTTTAAGGAAGGAACTACGGTTGATCAGATTAGAGATCTCTTTGCTGGGCTGCGTTCTAATGGAATTATTTTTCTACCGACAGGTGGTCTATCTATAGAGGGAGATCCTGAGATTGTCCCGAATGTTATAGTTCCTAATGGGGAAGAACAGTATTGGGTTGGTAAGCTTAGACTCAGCAATATTGTAGAACGTGCAGAGGCCTACAAGGATATCTAGAGTCAAGTTCGGCCCGGTGTGATTTAGTTCGCGCCGGGCTTTTTTCTATAAAAGTTTCGAAACATAAAGAAAGAATTGACATAGTTAGTCTTGTCTGGTAGTGTCATTAAAGTAAATAATTAGTACATTGATTTAATCGGCTTCGCAACTGCGAGGTGAGGAGGATTAATGAGCGATCAAGAAGTTTTGAGGAAGAGTATTGTCGATAAGATCAAGAAGGCTAATCCGTTGATGGAGATGTATATTAGCGACTCTTTGAGTAGTGGTTGGGTGGGCTACAATCCTGAAATGTATACAACGTCGGCGGTTTTAGAAGGTTCTGGTAAGTATCATGGCTGGCGTGATGAAGACAAGGCGTTCTACCATATTCCTAGTTTTGGATTTAAGTTCACACTTACCAGAATGGTCAGCTCGCCTTGCACTTATGGGGATAGGGCAAGCAATATCGTGGCGATGAAATCGTCTGGTGTGCACACCATTGTGGATGATAATCGCCTGGGTGATGTCACGGTGAACTTGAGTCTTCCAGACAAGTTGAGTTTCTCGACGCGGTTCGTTCGGAAGATAGGTTTGCTCCGTATAAAGTTGAAGCTGACCAGTTTCTTAAAGACAAGATGAAGTCTTGCTATTCTCTGACGATTGAGATCCGCGCTTCTCGCGACAGAATTCATGTTGGAACATATGACGCTTCGAAGATTGATGTCGAGAATTTGATTTCTTCCTTTATTGACATCTTCAATCAAGGTTCACCAGCCCTAGACGATCTTAAATCACTTTATCAGGAAACTGATGTTGATGGCGTTCGGCTTTGGGTCGATAGAGGACTCCAGTCTCCAGCTTACTATGCGATGAGTCAGAAGCTTCGTCGCAAGATGCTCGACAAAGTGATCGAGATACTAAAAGTACATGGCGTAAAGTATCATAAGAATTGGGGGCCACTGGGCGGGTTCTTGGAATTGCTCGGAGAGTCGCTAGCTGAGGTCGGGCCTCTCATGGCAATCCCTGCGATGGTTATTTATCCTTTCTACTGGCTTAGAGAGAACTTGTTCAAGGAGAAGCGAAGACAAGAACGGCTTGAGGAGTATAAGAAAGAGTTAGGGCGAAACGGTAAGTTGAAGTAGGTTATTTAATTTGGCCACTATGCACGGCATGGTGGTTTTTTAATTTTTCATCGCTTTTGTTATAATAAAACAATGCAGAAAAAATTCACAGCTAGGGAAACTTTCGCGGAAATACAAAAATTAAAAGACAATGAGGACGCAGATATTTTAAAACTTTTAAACAAGGAAGGTGGGCCTATTAATGAGAGCCTAAGTCCAGAACTCAAAAAAACTTTACAAGGGTTGAAGAGAGCACACGACGAGGCAAAAGATCATACTGAAGTTCAAACAGCTTTGGATAAATTAAGAGAGAGAACATCTAAAAAGCCATATTAAAAAAGACCTTGAGGATTCTCACGGCTTGCTCTTGATTGCTGTCATGAAACACATAGCAGCTTTTTGCTTGAAAGTTGAGAATTCTTAGAGATTTTTCTATTAACTAGACAAAATCTAGTTCAAGTGATAGAACTATTTAAGATTTAACAATATAGTACTGGTAATGTGAAGCTTAATATATGATGCGGGCAAGGAGGAAAATATGATTAGCTATCCGAAAACAAGAAAGTGTGACACTGTCGACAACCTTCACGGCACGATAGTGCCTGATCCTTATCGATGGCTTGAAGATAAGAGCGGTGAAAAGGATATGTGGATCGAGGAGCAAGATAACCTGACGCGAAGAGTGATCACCGAGGCAGCGCCATTTAGAGACCGACTCAGAGATAAGTTCATCTCAATGAGTAGGGTTGAGTCTATGGGCATGCCGATTACGAAATGCGGGAGGTATTTCTTTGGTAAACGGCAACCGAATCAGGAACTCGGAGTGGCGTATGTTCAAATGAAAAAGGATAGCCAGCCCGAGGTCCTTCTTGATCCGAATAGTTGGAGTGAAGATCACAAAGTCACTCTCGCTGGTTGGACTGTATCACCCAAAGGAAATTTTGTGGCGTATCGGGTGTCCTCTTCGGGAAATGATAAGGCGTGTATAAGGATCAAGGATGTTTGTACGAAGGATGACCTTATAGACTTTATTCCCGACGAATTATATCCGACGCTTTGTGATTGGGACAGGGAAGAGACTGGGTTTTGGTATCGGCGGCGATATTTGGATGTCGTTCCCGAAGGCGAAGAGAAGCAGCATCAGAAGGTCTTCTTTCATCGTTTGGGCGATGATTATCGAAACGATGAGATTGTTTTCAGTGAGAACGCGGATAAGCAGGACCTTCTTTATGTAAGTGTCTCGGACTGTAGCCGATATCTTTTTTATTGGCATGTATTTTCTTCGCGCGGTGATGAGTCAAAAAGTCTTTATCTTTTCGATCGACAAAATCCTTCAAGAGGTTTGATACCAATTGTCGTTGAGACAGAAGATGAGATCGATCCTGAGATCGAGGGTGGGTGGCTTTTTTGCAAGACAAATGTTAACGCCCCTCATGGTATGATCATGAAGGTTCGGTTGCCCGATGTTATTAGCGGCAACTTTAGTTGGACGAAGATCGTACCCGAGTCGTCGACAAAGGTTATGACTGGTTACAGTATTGTTGAAGATGAACTGTACGTTGAATACATGGAGAACGTGAGTTCTAAAATCGAGATATTTGATTTCGATGGGACTCATTTGAGGGAACTCGCCTTGCCACCCTGTTCAACGTGGACAGGGATTAGTCACGAAAAGGGTAGCAATGAGATGTTCTATGGGTATTGCAACTTTTTTGTTCGCCACGATATCTTCCGAATGAATTTAGGCACAGGACAAACAAGCCTCTTTTATCGTCACAGTGGAGGTTTGGATCCAGAAAGATTTGAGGCTAATCAGGTGTGGTTCACATCTAAAGATGGAACAAGAGTGCCTATGTTTATAATCAATAAGAAGGGCGTACCTCTTGATGGTAATCGGCCGACACTTCTGTATGGTTATGGAGGATTCAGAATATCCGAGGTCCCTGCATTCAGTTCAACCCGACTCCCACTTCTTGAGGCCGGTGGCGTGTATGCAATCGCGAATCTTCGAGGAGGATCAGAGTTCGGTGATGAGTGGTTCAAGAGTGGAATTCTCGAGAAGAAACAGAATGTCTTTGATGATTTTATCGCAGCAGCGGAATTCTTGATTTCCGCAGGATACACTTCAACACAGAAGCTTGCGATCTATGGTTGGAGCAACGGAGGTCTTCTGACCAGTGCTTGCGTTCTTCAGCGACCCACTCTTTACAAGGCGGTTATTGTTGGAGCACCGGTTGCAGACATGATGAGGTACCATAAGTTCGATGGCGGATACTATTGGGTTGATAATTATGGTAATCCAGAAAATCCGGAACATTTCCCATTTATGATCAAGTATAGTCCAGTTCACAATGTTAAGACTGGAGAGAGATATCCAGCAACATTGGTTGTTACCGCAGATGGAGATGATCGTACCCACCCTATGCATGCCTTTAAGTTTGGAGCCGCAATGCAGGAGGCTAACGCATCTTCTAATCCTGTACTTATGTTGATTGAGAGGAAGGCCGGTCACGGTGGTGCGGCCTCAGTGTCGAATTCTGCAGAGCAGAGCGCCGATATCTGGTCGTTCATCTTTTGGCAACTTGGTGTCGACTTCTAATATGTAAAAAACACCCTGGTCTTTTGGACCAGGGATTTTTTTGTGGTTTCAGATGAAGACCATCTTCATCTTGCCTAGGATTTTGATATCTTCTGCCAAAACTATACAATTGAAGCAGCCGGACATGTAGAAGTCGATGATCTCTTCGCTAGGATCGTATGTACCTTCCGAACTGAGTCGTCTAGCTGTAATGTGCCAGCCGTCAGGCCACGGATCTCTGGGGTTGGTGTCTCCACCGTCCATTCGAGCATCTTCGACGACAAACTTGGCAGAGCCACGGTTCTTGTCAAATCTGCCGAGCTCTATGGTGCGTTCCTTTGGTGGTATCCTGCCGGTTTTGGCTGTAATTGCGAGACGATCTTCCTCGGAGAGGCGATATCTCATGGGGTATCCGGTAGTTTTGCCGTCAACAGTAATCTCCTCTCGATTCTCGCTCGTTAGATAACCGTATGCGAACTTCGAGGAGGTGATTACGTCACCTTTAACAGGAAAACTATTTTTATTATTCACCGTTTTTCTCCCTTCATAACTTGTAAATGAACGTTATTAACACTATGTGTTATATCTACACTAAGTATATACCACCTTGTTTTTATTGTTAAGGCTTTTTGATTAGCCAAACCTAAGTTATAATTCACTCATGAAAACGGTCTATTTCATTCGGCATGGCGAGAGTGAAAGTAATACTGCTGGTGTGACATCGCAAATTCATTCACCATTAACCAAGAAGGGGAGAGAACAAGCTGAGTTTGCTGCCGAGAGAGCGAATAGGCTACCTGTCGACTTAATGATTTCAAGTACACAATCAAGAGCCAAAGAGACAGCGGTAATAATTTCTGAAAAGATTGGAAAACCGATTACGTTCTCCGATCTGTTTGTTGAAAGACGACGTCCGACTGAGATGCGCGGGTCGAAACCCGGTGATCCACATTGGGATAGAATTCAAAAGTTAGTTAAAACGAATTTTGATAATCCTGGAGTCCATATTTCGGATGAGGAAAATTTTCACGACCTAGTAACAAGGGCCAAAAAAGCGCTGGCCTTTTTGGAGGGTCAAAAAGAGGAATCAATCCTTGTGGTTTCTCACGGATATTTTTTAAAAATTATCGCAAATTATATTTTTCTTGGTGACGATCTAACGGCCGCACAGTTTTTAAAAATTGGATCAAAGATGGAAATGGAAAATACCGGCCTGACAGTTATTAGTCGAGGATTTGATAATTTTGATACCTCCGGCACTGGATGGAAGCTTTGGATACGGAACGATCACGCGCATTTAGGATAAAAAATATCCCGTCTAGTGGCGGGATTGTCTTATTTGTATATCTATTTTTCTGTTTGTGCGATTGCCCCAATGAGATGCTTGTCATTTTGTGTAATGACGTCAAGATCTATATTATGTTTAGCGACAAACTCTTCGACAGTTAGATCAGTCATGTGTTTGATGCTCCGACCAAAGTTACCATAAAAATTTGTGCGATTGTCGTTAGTTGAACAACAACCTTCGCCTCCGAGACATCCATATGTGAATGTATCGCGTATATGACTAGCTGCGACATGCCGATAGTAAAAAAGTATTACAGTCGCGATCTGGTTTTGGAGAATACTATTGAGGTTGGCAAGGCCTTTGGATTTGTAAAGACTCCACAAAGCGCAGGCCTTTACATCGACTCCCTTAACGCTATATCCATTCAAAACTCTATTTAAGGCATCATGAAGTTCTGCATTGTTTCTGACTTCTTTACCGCACAGCAAAGAACGAAGCACACCCTCCACGGCATTAAATTCTCTCGTCGAGAGTGAACTAAATGCCTGTTCTGCCTCGTCACTTTTCCTAGCAAGCCGATCGTTTTCAAATTTTCGATCTGTTTCTAGTCTGTGTGTGAGAATGATATCTCTATGGTGAGTACGCTTCTTTGAAATGAAGTAGTTAGACACAAAGAAGGCAAGAAGCAGAAAGACACTTAATTTAAAGCAGGTTACTATTGCCAATAGAAATACTGAAAGCGGAAGTAAAAAGGAAGCGTAAAATAACCAAGACCAAAAAACTTCTTTTTCCTCAGCCTCACAAATATTATTTTCCATCCCTGACCTCCTACAAAAATTATTGAATGTAAACGTACACAAAGTTACTCGTACAAGATAGCCTCAACATCTGTTTATGTCAATGGAGCAAGTTACTTGTAAGGTAGTTCGATTGTTACGGTCGTACCATAACCTAGTTTTGATTCCAAATTTATTTTACCATCGATGATTTTTTCAACAGCTTCTTTAATATAATATAGTCCCAAACCCGTACCTTTTTCACGCGTTGTCGCTCCTTTTGTGAAAATTTTTCCTGACATCTCAGGAAACATTCCTGGGCCGGTATCACTCACTGTTAATATGAAAGCCTCTTCATTCTTAGAGATAGAAACTTTTATCTGGCCAGCCTTGCCATTGAGCGCGTAAATAGAGTTACGCATAAGTTCTTTGATAATTTCGTAGACAATTCTTTCGTAAGGTAGGAATTCGTTCAAAATATTTTGCGGGATATCTACAGTGAGTTTTGTGTTTTTTGTTAACTGGTCAGGTAAGAAGTACCCGACACTTCCAAAATCTCTTTTTATCCCCTGGTCAAGTGAATTGTAGCCTCTTGTGCCATCTTCGTTAAGTTTGTCTTCACTATTTTGCGAATCGTGTACAAATTGTTCGGGAAATTTAAGGAGGTAATCTTTTTTGTATCGCTCGTTATTTCGAAATTTTTCATTTGCATCTGTAATGCCTGTTAAACGTTTCAGAGATTTTTTTTCTTTTAGATCTAAGGCGATTAAGTCGAGTGTACAAAATATAGTGGCACTGAAATTCGATAAACTGTGTTTTAACATACCGCCTAAAATTGCGACCACTGGACCATATTTAGCTTCCGAGTATACTTGATTTGTTAGTATCGCAAAGGATTGGTCAAAGTCGGACCCGAGAGATTGTCTGACAGAGTTTAACTCATTGTTGGTGAGTGCCCCCGATAGTACAAGTTCGTTGAGTTTATTAACGGCCTTACTGACACTTGTGACCAGTTGTTCGTGCATTGGCAAGAGCTCATTCTCGACAAAGTCCCAGTATTCTTTAAACTGATCAAGGTTTTCTACTTGTTCTGTCCTAGGTTTGTTGGCCGCTTCGATGTTTTTCATATATTAGTTAGAAGAGAAAGGAATAAATGGTGGCAATACCGGCGATAGTCATAACTATTGTAATAAGCCAGCCTAAGGCGTTTGTGAATGGATGAGATCTATGTTCGCGCATTATATTTTCATTTCCATTTATCGAGACTACAAAGAATAAAATTATAGGTGCGACAAGACCGTTTAGTACCGCCGAATAGATAAGGCCCTTTATCGGGTCAAAATGGGCGAGATTGGCAACGAGTCCTATTATCATTGAAACGATTATGACTCCGTAGAATGCATACGCTTGATTTAATTTTCGGTATAGACCATGGCTCCAATTAAAACTTTCGGCAATTGCATAGGCAGTTGAGCCAGCAAGGACTGGTACTGCGAGTAACCCAGTGCCAATAATTCCGATTGCAAAGAAGAAGTAAGTGAATTCTCCGCCGAATGGTCGAATAGCCATCGCTGCTTGATCCGCAGACATTATTGACGTTATGCCGCTGGCATGTAGTGTCGCAGCTGATACAGCAATAATGAAAAACATAATGAGGTTTGAAAAGAACATCCCAGACCACACATCTACGTTCATTCGTTTCAGGAGGTGTGGATGAATATTTTCTCGGCGTTTTTGGATCGTTTTTTCACCTCTCAAAATTTTTTCTTCGACCTCTTGTGATGTTTGCCAAAAGAAAAGGTACGGTGAGATCGTTGTTCCTAATACAGCACACAGTATAAAAATCTGATCTTTGGAAAAAGATATTGATGGAATAATTGTTGAGCGTAGCGCGCTGCCCCAGTCTAAATGTATTGCGAATGCAGTAAGTACATAAGAGAACAGTGCGATGGTTAAATATTTCAAAAAGCGCGAATAACGAGCATAGGTTGTGAATATCTGAAATAGCAAACTTCCGATGGCAAAGAAAATTACAAGGAAACTGAAGTTGAGTTTTGGGATTAGAAGTATAGTGCTTGCGGCCATCGCTCCGAGATCGGCAGCTATGTTTAGAGTATTTGTGATAAAGAGCAGGATTGTTACAAAATAAAGTATTTTGTGGGAGAAATGTTCACGAATATTTGCTGCTAAACCCTGCCCTGTAACTAGACCTATTCTTGCACACATACTTTGAACTATCGCCATAAAAGGAAAAGTGAATAACGAGAGCCACAAGAGTTGAAATCCATATTGAGATCCCGCCTGAGAATAAGTTGTGATTCCTGAAGGGTCATCGTCGGCAGCTCCGGCAATCAGCCCAGGGCCAAGGTTATCAAGATACTCCTCGACCACCTTGAATGGTTTCTTGTTTATGATTATATTTTTTTCCTTTTCGGCAACTTGGAGCGTCTTTTCGAGCACTTCTGCCGGAACTTCAAAAAATCTTTTTGTAATTTTTTTAAAATCGATCATAGCCACTATTATGCGATAATTTTTTTTGATCAACAAGCTAAAATATTAAAAAAGCCGAGGATAACTCGGCTTGTGGTCTGGACATTTCTTTGAAAAACTGTATAGTGTTTTTATAGATATGTTCTTTTAATAACAAGGAGGTTGGTATGACGGTTGATCAAAGGGCTAAAGAGTTTGTTGCGGCGCAGAAGTCGCTTGTGCTGGCTACGGTTAACAAGCAGGGGAATCCGACAGTTAGTCATGCTCCATTTGTAAGAGACAATGGAAATCTTTATGTTTACACGAGCAAACTGTCTCGACATACAAATGATATGTTTGAGTGCTCTAAGACAAGTGCCATGATCATTGAAGATGAGGTAGTGGCCACGAATGTTTTTGCGAGAAGGCGAATTACATTCTCTTGTGTTGTGGGGCCTGTATCGCCAAAGAGCGCAGAGTGGCGAGAGGTGATGGATTCTTTTAGTAAGACTTTTGGTGAGGCGTTTGAGCCGATGAGGTCTCTTGGCGATTTTACACTATTTTGTCTCAATCCTTTTGAGGTTGTATATGTTGAGGGATTTGGCCGAGCCTTCCAGCTGGATAGAGGTCTTGGGTCTCCTGTTCATGTTAGAGGTACCGGTCCCGGAGCCAAAGAGCATAAGTAGTAAGTCGATCTCCCGCAAGGGAGATTTTTTGTGCGCGAAATAAAAAACCGCCAGGTTTAAACCTGGCGGGTGGTGGTGTCTACTTTGGCTTTTGCGCGGTCATGACCAACCGTCGCGAGTCGAAATCAAACTTTGAGCCATTAACATTGCCGAATAATTCTTGTGGGGCGAAACCGGCCGACTTAAGTATTCGAGATAGGTCTGCCGGGCAATAAATTTTAAGCTGTACCTCAGCGGATTCTTCGTTTCTTGTCGCGACCTCTTGGAACGTATTTACTTCGTACTGAAAATTATTCCAGAAGTTGAAGGTGCGTTTTTGCAAGTAACGCTTCTGACCATCCGGTGACAACTTCCAATTATTCTCCTCATAATTTTTGGCATACCCAAAAAGACTTACTGTATCGATCAAGACTTTTGCGTATGGCTTGAGTGCATGAAATAAAGATTTTAACGCGAAGGCGTCACCTTCGTCTCCTAGATAACCGAGTCCTGCCGTAAAGAGATTTATAGCAAAATCCGCTTGAACACTTGCTGGAGTTTCTCTGAAGTCGCAATGAACGGTTTCAATCTGCACATCTTCTTTTTCCGCGTAAACTTTTGCCTGCTCCAAATACTCCGGGCAGAAGTCGAGTAGGGTGATCTTGTATCCACGCTTGGCGAGCGGAATAGAGTGACGACCCCAGCCGCCGCACCAGTCGAGAATATGCGCTCCCTTCTCTGGCTTAAGAATCTTTAGAATTCCATCAACCTCTCGCTCGGTTTGCTCCTCGCTAAAACTGCCCATGGCCTCATAAGCCTCTTTATAGAAGTTTCGTTTTCCACCAAAAAAAGAGTGAATCCAAGCCCTATCCTTATAATCCGACATGCGTAACCTCCTTGTCTACCTCAGGCAGACTGTCAAAGAACTAAAAGTCCGTAGCGTTTTGCTACGGGCTTTAGACTCTATTGATTCAATTTTAGTTTTTTAAATTTGAGGATAAAGTATAAAGCTTGTAGCAAAAATAGGTTCACAGACGTGAACCGCATGAAGACTATGAATTTTTGCAAAACTTTTATACATCAAATTTAGACTAGCATGGATATATTTGATTGTCAAGTTTTTGAAAGTCGCAGGATTCCGTATGCGATCAATAGACATCCAACAATTAGGTTTAGCGCTTGGATCAATAGTAGTGGTACCGCGCTCTTAATTAGGGAAAATAAAACGACTGTTGCGCTCATGAATAAAAGCGTTGCTGATCCCGTACCTAGTCCAAAGATATACAGCTCACTTTGTGTGTAATTATATTCAAGTGCTTTGGCAGTAAATAAACTCGTGTAGAAAACGATAGTCATCGGGCTTGAAATTCCCATCAAGAAAACGGAAACGAAACTTGTGAGAATATTTGAAGTATTGACCACTGCGATACTTGTGGCGCTCGCGCTTGTTAGGCCCTTAATAATTATCGCGCCGAAAATGATTAGGATTATTGAGCTAATGGTGCCGAAGATTTTTTTAACCTTCACATGTTCAAGTAGTTTGCTGATTCCGAGAATCGACAGGGTTATGTAAGTACAATCAACTAGAGCGATGGCTAAAGCTCCAGCGAGCCCGTCAAGCGTCGTTCTCTGTAGTGTGAGGTTTAGGATAAAGAAAAACACTGGCCCTAGGGCAAGTTGTAGAAATAAACCTGTCGTGAGTCCGTTTGCAAAAGTTTTCATTTTTTAGCCATGACCCTACAGAGAGTCGAACTCTGCTTCTAAGCTTGAAAAGCTTATGTCCTAACCGATAGACGATAGGGCCAATTCGTATGTAGTAAGGAGTATATAGTATCGAGAGTGGGATTGTCAAAGAGATAAATTACTGTTACATTGTAGTGTATTCACAAATAAATTATGGAGGTGTGGGTGAGTGGTTGAAATCACCAGTTTCGAAAACTGGCATACCCGAAAGGGTATCGGAGGTTCGAATCCTCCCACCTCCGCCGTGCAAATGTAGATTATTAACGTTAGGGTTCGTGGGGCATTCACCACATGTCCGGCGAATGCCGGACGAATCCCCCCCCGAGGTTGAATTATGAAAATTATCGAACGAAATAGATCGCGTATCATCATGCGAGACATGGGAGCTGCTATTGTTGGCCCCATTATTGGCGTTGTGTTTTTGTTTATTGCCCTGGGGGGAATTAACTTTTTCTCACTCGGCGCAGGCGAGCAAATTCCGGTTTGGATGCGTTTCCTTATTGGCATATTTGGCTGTTTAGGGTTTTTTGGGCCAATTATTACCGTAAGCATTGATCGCGGTACGCAAACGATTTTAACGCGACGGCAACGCATTGTTTGGAAAACAGAAGAGTGTTACCCATGGTCTAGTGTTAAAGAGTTTGCTATCCTAAAAGTGCTCGTTGGACAGAGAGGAGGCGCCAGGCCTGAGTTCTCTCTCTACTTAGTTCTTCATAATGGCGATTTTGTCAACATTGGGTTTAGTTCCCACGACTTTACAGCCGGGAACCTCGATGAGATCGGAAAAGAATTGAGCGCGTTTATGGGCGTGCCCTTCGTGGGGCCGCGGTGGATGACAGACGAGGAAAGTATTCGGCAGATGAAGCAATCGCGTCGTTGGATAACGAATCTCTTCGGGAAAAGATAGAGCGTACATCGGCTACAACTTCAAGTGCGTCGTATCTTCTCAAGCTTCGCCAAAATAAGTTCGAACTTTGTATAATACACACCGTAGATTTAGTATTTGTTCTTTGAATTTTTAAAGGAGGTTGGAAAAATGAATGAATTGTGTGATACGTGTAAAAATAGTATTGGAAATGATTTGACTTTGGTGACTATGTCTGATAAGGAAGTTCGCAGAGTATATACACTTTGTAGTAATCTCGAGTGTCGTTTAGTGCTTCTTAAGTTATTGTGTGAAATCACACAGAGAGAGATTGACGAAGTTAAGGCAAGGGCTGTAAGTCGAGCAGATTTGGAGAATGCATCAGGAATTAAAAAACTTGCTCCTAACATTCTATCTCATCCGTGTAATGTTGTGCTTATCTTGGCCACAGGGGAGGCTATAATCGAGGGAAAGAAAGATACCAAAAAGAAGGAATAATTGTCTGGCCCAGAGAAGCCGGTGTCGTTAAAATATTTATGCTCTACGCAAAACACGCGTGGAGTTTTTTGTTTTGGTTGATATTTATCATGTATGGCATATACTATACTGGTATTTATTAAATCTGAGTAAAAGTCTCTAGCCACAATGTCCAACCCAAATATTTTTCCACCAGACTCAAAACAGGAAAAACAAAAAACTGTAGAAAACAAGGAGCGACTGCCTGGCACAATCGAGAGTCTTCTCGAGGTGGATTTTTATAAGATCACAATGCTCTATGCTTTTTGGAAGGAACACAGAGATGCCGAAGTAACCTTTGCATTTAAAAATAGAACTAAAAAAGTAGAACTTCCGAAGCATGTTGACGAAGAAAAGTTGAGATCACGACTGGATCATATTAAGGGTTTAAGGTTTAAAGACACAGAGGTGGGGTATATTACAGATAGCTTCAAAAAGAAATTTGATATCGATTTGGAACCTGAGTTCGTGGAGACGCTCAAGAACTTTAATATGGCTCAGTACGAATTAGAAAATACGGGCGACTCATACAAAATTGAAGTTACTGGTAAATGGGGTGATGTCACACTTTGGGAAACCTTGATTCTCTCTGCGGTTAATGAAATGTATTTCGATGCAATTATGTCGGAGCAGGGTGTTTCAAAGGAGAAGGTTTGGGCGGAGGGTGATAGACGTCTTTCTGAAAAAATCGATAGAATAAATGATTTGGTTGCAAAAGATCCAAAATATAAAAGATTGAAGATTATGGAGTTTGGAAATCGTCGAGCTTTTTCGAGGGATTGGCAGAGGCATACCGTTGAGAGAATCTCCAAAGAGTTACCCGATAATTTTGTGGGTACATCAAATGTTCTTTTGGCGAAGGAACTTGGTCTTGACGCGCTAGGTACGTTCGCACACGAATCCTATATGGGTCTCTACGGAGTCTTCAAATCGCGTGGACATCTTGATCCAGTTCTGGCTTCACATCTTGGGTCACTTGAAATACAGCACAGGGTATATGGGGGGAAATTGGGTATTGCTCTGACTGATAATTACGGATCAGATTTTTTCTTTAAAAATTTTCCATTAGAATTAGCTAAAGAGTATAAAGGTTTACGTCACGATTCGGGAGACGCTTTCGAATTTGGCGAAAAGGCCATAAAATTTTATGAAGATAATGGAATTGATCCAAAAACCAAAACTTTGGTGTTCTCGGACGGTCTTGATCTAGATAAAATAATTGAGATTTTTGATAGATTTGACGGTCGCGTTAATTTAGTTTTCGGCTGGGGGACGAATTTGACCAATGATATGGGTTTTGACGCGTTGTCATTGGTTGCCAAGCTCATTAGGGCCAATAAACATGGCACCGTTAAATTGTCTGATAACTTTGCGAAAGCGACTGGTGAGCCGGAGGATATTAAATGTGTGATCGAAAGAACTGGTCACGATAATTCTTTTGAAGAAAAGTGTACATATTAATTTAATGGATATGGAAAAATCATTTGAGACAAAAAAAATAGAGAAGGAGGTTGTTCCAGACGTCACGCTTAGTTATGTGAATAAGGAGGGGATTACAATCAAGTATCCTGATCCATATACTTCCTTAGTATCAAAAATAGAGAGTCAAAAGATTGCTTCAGAAAAAATGATAAGGACTGAGGAGTCCGCAGTCGTCAATGTCGACTTATTCCAGGATGCCTTTAGAAATGGTGGTTTACCATTACTTAGAGGGAACGAGACCTTGGATCGAGTAAGAAAATCTGATGCTGAAAATTTGTGGGGGGTCAGAATGGATTCAATTGACCTACATTCAAAAGATAATATTGGTAATGCAATTGCTCATGGACTTCCTTTATTTTCCCAATTATTTTTAGATAAAAGTGGCGATGTTGCAGTAGTTTTTGAAGATAAAGATGGTCAGCATAAAATGGATTATGGATCAGCGAAGATGTATAGCGCTGAAAACGGATTAGCAAATAAAGAGTCCGCAGCTTTTTCAAAAGATGAAGTAGAAAAGTATCTTAAGGATCAGCGTGATTTTAGAATATTCACAGCCGCAATATTAAATTTCAATGAGCCAAATGATCTTGGACAGATGCTTTGGCCTCTACACGCGGTTAACGATGACACAGAGTCAAGTTACCTTGGATCAACTGAAGATGATGAGAAGCCAGAACTTGTTGTTTTTAAGGGAGGTAAGGTTCAAGGGAAGGATGGAAGGAAGACTGACTCATACGCAGCATTTCTGGCAGCGGACGGGAGTGTTGTGAATATTACAAATGAAGGTGGGTATGGGAATACCCCTACTGACGTTTCGGCTGGTAGCGTGTTCTCTAATCTGGTGGAGACAAGGGGTATGAAGAATATTATTGGTCGTGGACTAGCCTTTACTCACTGCAATAAATTTACTATGGAGAATCTTAGAACTATGCAAGAACTTGCTAAACTGGAGGACAAAATCAAAAATGGTGAAATTGAAGGCGCAAGGGTCTTTTTTCATAAGAGGCTTAGTGACATGAGCGATAAACTGAATGATCTTGGTATTATTGACCTTGCCACTGAGGAAGACAGAATGGTTACTTCGTACGATAAATATATTGCCGCTGGACTTAAATTGGACCCAGCGATAAAAATCGCAATGCATATTGGACATTCTGATCCTGTTCGCCTACCGAATGTGCCAGAGGCTGCTCAGTCTGGGTTCTTAAATTCAGTTGTTGCTGACTATGAAAGGATGGGTGTGGAAATTATTTCGGATAACTATCTGGTGTAGATTATTTAAAAGTTTTCCACAGTTTTACTTTGACTCGCACTTGGCATTTTGATATTCTATCAATCGGTAGCTCTTTGGAAGAAAGGAAACATCGATTCTCTCAATAACACGAGAGTAAAAGCCTAAACCGAATTCGTTCGGGGTCGCGGGATGGTCGCGCCGAAGTACCGGTTGGAGAGACACTCCAATGGGAATAGCAACGTGATCATTCCCAAGTACTTCTGGAGAGATCCGGAGGGAAGCAAGGTGATTTGGACGCTAACTCTTCGGAGATAGTGGGTAATGCAAACATCTAAGGCTAAACCAGGGAGCTACCGCTTTCTTTTGTCCAAAATTGTTCTTTTAGCAAAATTTTGAAGATCAATCAAAGATCTTACCGAGCCAGAGCCAGTCTCTGGCTATTTTTATATGTAAAATAAAATCCTCGGGGTTTTTCCGAGGACTAATTTTTCAGTTTAGAAGATTTTTGAGAACATTCTCAACGTTATCTCTGAGATATTCCAATGTTCTGTTGTTTTTGATCACGCATGCTTCTTTGATGTTATTGTACTGCTCGACTGATGAAGTGTGATCGAATGGTGTTAGATCGCCTCGTGCCTTTCGTCGCTCACTCAAAATTTCTGCGTTGGTTTCCATTCTTACGAATACAAAGCCGAGATCTTCGAGCACATTGTGGGCGTTGTTACGGCAGTCGGTGTTGATAATCGCTATCTTTTGGTCGGGCCCCTGTTTAAGAATATTTTCGACAGCTTCCCTGAATATCTGTCCCAAGTGGCTTTCAAAATGTTTAGCCAAGAAGCCTAGCAATTGGCCATCTTGTTTGAAGTCCTGGCTAAATGGATCCATGTTAACCTTACCGAATATTTTGTAAGCGTAGGACTGAATATTCCTAAGTGGTGTCGCCACATTTACGTGGAAAACAGTGTACCTTTCTTTCAGTAGATAGTCTTCAGCGAATTTGTAGCAAGTGCTTTTGCCAGATCCAGATGGTCCGAAAAATGAAATTAGAATATTTTTTTTCATGTTTTCACTTATCCCAGTCTCGGATAATCTTAGAGGGTTCTGCAATATTCTCACCCTCGTTGTATTTGCCCTTATAGAGTTCACACTCCCCAATACTCTCAAACCAAAAGATTTGTCCGAAACGCATGCCGGGAAATACTAACGTTGGTAACTTTGCTGTGATCTCAAGTGTGATGTGGTTTAGAAATCCCTGATCAATGAGTCCAGCGCATGCGTGATTCTTTACGAAGAGTCTGCCAACGCTGCTTTTACCTGTAACGAGGGAGGCATAATGATCTGTGCCGAATTTCTCCATCGTGCTGCCTAAGTACGCGTTTTCGGTAAGCAGTAAATAACCCGTTTCGGGGATTATGTAATCTCTGTACTTAATCGGCTTACGAGGGTCAATACAGGGGATTCCATTGAACTCGGAATTTGTTAGTAGTTGCCTCAGGGTGTTTCCCAATCGATAATCATAAGAGTTTGGATTTATCTGATTTCCGTCGAATGGATCGATACGGATCTTCCCGGCCCTTACTTGCTTTTCAACTTCTTTTCCCGTCAGCCAACCCATCTTTACCTCCTTATCCTTAACTATATGTTGAAGGACTTTTCAATGAACCGTATTTTACAATAGGCTACTATAATTCTGATCTCAAAACAATGTCATTACAATTATTATACAGAAGGGTGTGAGTGCAGACTTAATTGAGGGTTTAGGATAGTATGAAGTATTACGGATGATTAATTTTAGTTATTCTAATTATTTATGATTAAAAATATTTTAATATTATATAAGAGTTTGTGTGTGGTTGTAGTTGTGTTTATTGCTCAGTTGGTATTTGCTGTAGAGAATCGTCCGCCAGAGGTTACTCCAATTAAGGCGGAACTAATTCCCCCCGAGACTCACTTTTCTGTAAAAGCCACCGACCCAGACGGAGATCATCTGTTTTATAAATGGAAACCAGAGATTGAGTGCGGACAGTTTTCTGCTCCTATCGGTGAAGCTTTTGCGGCCTGGTCTCATCCAGATTATGGCAAGAATGCCTGTTTACACGAGGAGGGTGTAGCACACAAAGGTACGATAACGGTTGTTGTTGATGATGGTAAGGGCGGTAATGAAGTTACATGTTTGTATAAAGATGGTTCTTTGGATGGCGTGGGTCCGGCCTGTAAGGTGACAAAGACAGCACCAGTGGAAAAAAAGATTGAACCGAAAAAGATAGAAACAACAGTCAAAATATCATTGCCTCAAAATAGTGAGATTGATACTTGTGTCAAATTAAAAAAGGCAGAAGCTGAAACTCGTTCAGAATTTGAAAAGGCCAAAGAGCAGTTTGAAAAGATTAATGTTCTTCGTGAGAAAGTGTTTTCAGCAGAACTTAAGGCAAAAGCTGCTGAGGCTGAGTACGATAAAGCTGCCAAGGTCGCAGGGCCTAGAGGTGAAGGAGAAATTTGGTATAGCAATGGCTATTCTGGAACAAAGACTATGTGGGGTCATCCGGGTAAAAATGGTGAGCTTGGTAAGGCCGCCGATGTTGCAGAGGCAAAAAGAGATGCAGCACGTAAGGAGGCTGATAGTGCAAAGCAGGCGTTTGATCAGAGTGGCGGAGAAACTGCTTGGCAAATTGCCAAGACAAATTACGACAGCGCCTTCAGTTCATGGGATTCGGCTCGTATAAAACTGGCAGAGTGTTTACATCAGAATCTTCCAAAATCAATACCTCCCAAAACAGATGACAAGAAGCAGATAACCATAACACCTCCACCAAAGATTGTTGATGGTTCATGTAAAAATGGCGATACCCGAGTAAAATCTAGTGAGAAACTCGATCTCTCAATGATTAACGTCCGTCAAGCCAAGGTTGTACACGACTCCAATTATATTGAATTAGAGGAAGAGGGCACGGGTTTTATAGAGTGGATAAAGACCATTAAAAACTTTTTCTTTAAGGCTAAAACTATTAAAAGCTATAAGGACTTTGACGAGGATCTTAGGAGGGTTGGTAAAAGCATAGATATTGACTACACAAATAATATTCCTATTGCTGGGCCGTTAGATCACTTAGATTTTTATGACTTCTTGACTTACTACGACAAAATGGGCGATGAAGTGATAACTGGCTTGGAAAAGATATCCAAGATAAGTAAAAAATTACATGAAGTTGGAGAATATTGGTTAGAATATCCAATCAGGGACTATGTTGCATCCTGTACTGTTACTGAGGTGTGCAAGACTGGTAAGTGGCAAGTACAAAAGAGTTTTGATATAACACGAGGCAAGGATCCGAAGTGGGATAAAACCAACAAAGAAACAGCGGTGTCAGCTGATGAGGCACCGCAGGTTGTGACGAGACTGTTTACTATGCTTCAAAACAAGAACAAGCCGAACACAGAAAAATTAGAAAATTTTGAGAAGGCTTGCTTGACAAAATGATTCGACTAGTGTACACTGTCGGCATTAATTTGCTGCGTTGTAATCAAGCGATTACATAAGCAGAGACCTGCCTGCCGGCAGGCAGGCTCGAACTTCTGTGTCATTTACCTGACCACTTAAGATATCGGGTCAGATAAATAACTATATGACACAATTAGAAATACACAAGCCTAATATAGGTTTCGCCGATCTTGGATTGGCGCCAATTCTCGTGGACGTAATTACTCGTCTCGGGTTTACAACTCCTTCACCAATACAGGCGAAGGCTATTCCCGTTGCCTTAACCGGTGCAGACCTTATGGGTATTGCACAGACAGGGACGGGCAAAACTTTGGCATTTGGTTTGCCAATGCTTCAACAGCTTGCCAAAAATAAAGGAACAGGTTTGATAATTTTACCAACAAGAGAACTTGCTATGCAGGTTGAGGAGACCCTTGCCGCATTCAGCAGCTCATTCGGTTTGCGGACCGCCATTTTAGTTGGTGGGGCTCCAATGAACAAACAGCTTCAAGCCTTAAGGCAGAATCCGCATGTTATAGTTGCGACGCCAGGTAGACTTAACGATCACTTGGATCACAAAACTGTAAATCTAACTAACGTGAGATTTTTGGTGTTAGACGAAGCAGATCGAATGCTCGACATGGGATTTGAGCCACAGATAAAAAGAATTTTGGCGACAGTTCCGAAGGATAGGCAAACTGCACTTTTTTCGGCGACGATGCCAGAAAAAATTAAAGAGATGGCACTCAGATATATGAGGTCTCCTTTGACAGTTGAGATTGCACGAGCGGGATCAACTGGTGAACAGATTATACAGGAGATGTATTTCGTTTCAAAAGAATCCAAATTGCAGCTCTTAGATAAAATGTTAACTGACCATCCTGGATCTGTTTTGGTATTTTCTAGGACAAAACATGGCGCCAGGAAGTTGGCGGATAAGGTTAGAGGGATGGGCCACACTTCTGCTGATATTCACTCGAATAGATCACTCTCTCAACGACAGGCCGCACTCTCGGGATTTAAGAGTGGTAAATATCGAGTACTTGTGGCGACGGATATTGCCGCTCGAGGAATAGATGTACAAGATATCGGTTTGGTTGTTAATTACGACTTGCCTGATAATCCGGAGGATTATGTTCACCGAATAGGTAGAACAGGTAGAGCTGGTAAAAAGGGAAAGGCTGTTTCATTTGCGGAACACAATCAAAGGAGGGACGTTAAGGACATTGAAAGACTTATGAAAAGATCAATTCCTGAGACTCCTGTGGCTGGATTACCTGCACCAAGACAATTGGTACCGGGGCAGACTCACAGTATTGAAAGACCAGAGAGATCGGGCCTTCAAAATCGAAATAACCGACACCCCCGCACAGGGAATGTGATGGATAAATCTCGAAGGCCAAATTTCCAAAATAGGGCACCACGAAGGCCTCATTTTGGATCAAGTTTCGGGCATAAATAATTTAGAAAACACTCTTTACACAAAAAAGCGCAGTTAGTTCGGATTTGCAATGGTCTGGCCTCGCCCCGCCCGCAAGGGCGAGGAAAATCCGAGGACCTTGTAAATTCGAAGCTAACGGAGCTTTTTTGTTTGACCAAACGTTTAAAATAATGCTATAAATGGACAATAAATTTGTTCATTGATTTTAAATTGCTTCTGTGGAAAGGAGATTGTGATGAAACAATACGAAGTTGTAGTAGATGATGGAACAGGTAATGAGTTTAAGGTCCAAATGAGTAAAGATAAACTTTCCAGAATGATTGCCGAGTCCATTCTTCAGGGAGTTCTGGCTTCGGCAGAAATTGAAGGTGAAGGGGTTGATTGTGTTCTTGCTGACGGCCCGGTTGTTTTGCCTGAGAAATTACTTCAAACAAAAACGAAGGCAGGTGGACAAAGATGAAATATCCAAATCCTAACATGTTGCTGTATATTGGTATTGGTGATGCATATGCAATGGCAACGGAATATATTAAGTTGCCGCGGGATCAAGCACTTCTTAACGAGGTGTTGAAATTCGAAAAGTATCACCAGCATCCAACACATCTTGATGTCCTGCCTGGTTACTATACCGATGACACGGAGATGTCTGTGGCGAATGCCCTGGTGCTGATCGAGAATGAGCCACCCTACACGCCACTTATGTTTGCCAATGCCTGGGTGCGCGAGTTCGTTCGTGGTGGAATGCGTAAAGGATACTCAAGGAAGTTTCAAGAATTCCTTGAACGAACTAAGACCGGAGCGGAATTCCTGGCCAACGTCAATCCCAACTCAAACAAGAATGGTGCTGCTATGCGAGCTGTTCCATTTGGGGTTTTACGAACAGTGCCCGAAGTCTTGGAAGTTTCAACCATGCAAGCTAAGATTACGCATAATACTCCAGAAGGACTATTTAGCGCTAGAGTTGTGGCGTTGATGAGTCACTATGCATTGTATGAAAAGCCTGCATCGTATTTGTTTGAGTCAAGCCTAATCGGCACAAGAGACTATTGTTTGCTGAATCTTCCCAAAGAAGATCTTGAAAAATATGGATACATTTTTGACCTCAAAAATCATTGGGATACAGCAGTCGTCGGTAATGATAGGCAGTCGGTTGCCATTTCAACTGTTCATGCTGTGGTCTCTTTTATTGCCACTTACTCTCCGCCCAATCTTCGTCTACTTCTTAGTCGAATAATAGAAATGGGTGGTGACACCGATTCTGTTGCCGCGATTGTATTAGGGCTTGTGGGTGGCAGAATGGAGGATGAGGTTCGTAGAATATGTAACAATACATCTAGATTTCCAGATTTTATGGCCATCAACCTTGAACACGGGAATCCCAAAACTGGAGCAAAGTACTTGCTCGATGTTGGTACGCAGCTTATGGATAAGTTTAAGTAGTAATTTAGCCCTCGGTATGGTAATGCGCCGGGGGATTTTATTTACTTTCTTTTCTACGGAGTACGAACAGCGTACTAAGTGATTGGTTTTTATCAATTTCCCAATTTTGTAGATACATTTCTGTTATCATTTTGAATAGTCGAGATCTGTCTTTTGCGCGGCTCGTTAAGTTGTAATGTTTTTTATGAAAGTCTTTTTTAAAAAGTTGTTCGTAAAGATCAAAAATTCTAAATCCTTTAAAGTCACGACGAAGCTCCTCCTCTGAGCGAATGTTGTTTGAAGACTCTAGTATTTTATTAATGCAGTCATCTATCTCTTGTCTTGTATAGGACTGGGACGCTGGTTCTACAATAATATAGTTAATTTCTGGATCTTGAGAATAAATAGATTCTAGGAATCCTTCTACTGTTTTAATGATTTTTGATAGCGATTCTTCGTTTTGGTTAACGAGTGCATACTCGTATTCCTGTGTCTTAAATCCAAAACTATATGAGTGCTCGCCACTATATTGATCCACATATAAGATATAATTTAAGTCATCGATCTTCTGTAATAGTCTTAAGTGTGCGGTTTTGCCTTCGGTGAAGTAACGACTAATTATACCGTTTTTAAGCTCTGGTTGTTGTTGAAAATATCCTGGAGTCTCCACGTCATTGATTGGAAAAAACACAATTTTTTTCTTTTTGGAGTCCTCAGGCAATTTCAAGTTTTCACTTTTCATATTTTTATTATAGCATATAACCTAAGTCATTAATTAGTTGTTATAAGGAACATATGAAAATAAGTGTAATAGGAACAGGGTATGTGGGGCTTGTGACCGGTGTTTGTTTCGCCGAGCTCGGTGATGAAGTCTCGTGTATTGATATTGATAAGGAAAAAATTGAGAAATTAAAAAAGGGGATATCGCCAATATATGAGCCCGGAATTGAAAAGCTTTTAAAGAAGAATATAAATAATGGTAGGTTGAAATTTTTTAATAATACGAAAGAGGGGATAACAAAAGCAGAAGTTATCTTTATTGCTGTCGGCACTCCACCGAAGGACGATGGAACAGTTGAGACAAAGTACGTCGAGAGTGCGGCGGAGACTATTGGACGAGCGCTTGACCACTTTGCAGTGATTGTTAACAAATCTACCGTGCCAATAGGAACAGGCGAAAGAGTGAAGGGGATCATATCTAAACATTGCAAACAAAAGTTTGATGTCGTTTCAAATCCCGAATTCTTACGTGAAGGGCAAGCGTTGAATGATTTTATGAAACCGGATAGAGTGGTTATTGGTGTTGAGTCGGTGAAGGCACATGGGATTATGGCGCGGTTATATCGGCCGGTTAAAACAGAGGTGATGTTTACAAATCTTCGTACTGCGGAGATGATAAAGTATGCCTCGAATGCATATATGGCCACTTCTATTTCTTTTATCAATAGCCTGGCGGAACTTTGCGAAAAAATCGGTGCGGATGTTCGTGATGTCGCACAGGGTATGAAGCTCGACAAAAGGGTAGGAAAGTATGCATTCTTAAATGCTGGTCCTGGTTATGGCGGATCCTGTTTTCCTAAGGATGTCAAAGGACTCCTCTCAATTGCCAGGCAAAAAGAAGTTGACCTACCGTTACTTAGAGTAGCTGAAGATATTAACAAACATCAGGGAGTGATCGTTTATGAAAAAGTTTTAAATCTTATCAAAAGACTGAAAGGTAAAAAGATTGCAGTCTGGGGATTAGCATTTAAACCAGAAACTGACGATCTGAGAGAGTCACCAGCAGTTGAACTCATATCTAAATTATTGGCTGGGTCCGCGGAGGTTTCTTGTTTTGACTCAGTGGCGGAGAAAAACGGAAAGAAAATGTTTCCGACCGTTAATTTTGCTAAGGATCCGATTAAAATGCTAGATGGTGTAGACTGTTTGGTAATAATGACAGACTGGAAAAAATTTAAGGAAATCTCTTTAAAAGAAATAAATAAATTAATTGGAGTAGCAAACCTCGTGGATACTAGAAATATTTACAATAAGGAAGAAGCCGTAGGGTTAGGTTTCAATTATGAGGGTATTGGCCAGTAAATTACTGTTTCTTTGATCTTCTAAGGAAAGCCGGGACTGATGACCAGTTTTCGTCATCTGATCCGCTGTCTATTTCTATTGTTTCTTCTAGAATGTTTTCCTTTTCATCTTTCTTGAAAGCCTTATTCTCCTGAGCAAACGTTTTTGGTTGCGAATTAGTTCCTAGTAATTCATCGGTTTTCGGTCTTGGGATTTGTTGTTGCCCACTACCAATCTTGAAGCTTTCATTTGGAAAACCGGTGGCAATTACAGTAACCTTAACTTCGTCTTTTTTAAGGTTGGCGTCTTTAATTGCACCGAAGATAACACGCGCGTCAGGATCAATTGATTCGGTAATGACTTTCGCTGCTTCTTGTATCTCAAACATTGTCATATCATCACCACCGGCAATTGCAAACAAAACACCTCTGGCGCCTTCTATTGAAATATCAAGTAGAGGAGAATTAATTGCTGCTCTGGCTGCCTCTTCGGCTCTATTTTCGCCCGAAGCTGAGCCGATTCCCATAAGTGCCGAGCCGGTGTTCTGCATAACTGCTTTGATATCCGCGAAGTCGACGTTAATTATACCTGGGGTTGTGATTAAGTCTGAAATGCCCTCAACGGCTTGCCGCAATATCTCATCGCACATTGCAAACGCTGAAAGGCAGGTTGTGTTTTTGTCGATAACACCAAGGAGTCGATCGTTCGGTATTACAATCATTGCGTCAACCTCATTTCCTAGATTCATCAAACCTTCATTGGCGAGTCTCATCCTTTGTGCACCCTCAAAGAAAAATGGTTTGGTTACCACCGCAACAGTTAATGCACCCTGTTCTTTGGCAGTTTTGGCGATTATTGGTGCAGCACCAGTCCCTGTACCTCCGCCCATTCCACAAGCGATGAACACCATATCAGCTCCTTTCGTTATACCTTGTACTTCTTCAATGGTTTCTTCCGCTGCTCTTTTGCCGACTTCTGGGTTCATACCCGTGCCCAGTCCTCGAGTAAGATTTTTCCCAATATGAATTTTTTTAGCAGCTAAGGATTTATGTAAATCCTGAGCGTCAGTGTTCATCGCAATGAATTCAACGCCGTTTACTTTCGAGTTCACCATGTGGTTAATAGCATTTCCACCTGAGCCGCCGACCCCGATTACTTTAATTCGAGCGAATGCTTCTATCTCTGGATTAATTTTGGGCATGGTATAAATTGGTTAGTGTTATCACTAAAATATTTTGATATAGATTATACTAGCAAAAGGAGAAATTATGGCAAGAATTGACGAAGCCACTTTACTAGGTTGCTCTTTGTTTGCTTTACAAGTCGACTACCAGAAAACTCGTCTAAATCCTTACTTTCTCCAAGGGTTGAAAGGCCATAAGCTACTGCCCATGATGAATCTATATTTTTCTTAACAACGCGTGCTTCATTCGATTGATTAATAGGAATGGTTGAGAGAATGGATAATGGAGCAATTCTCGCCGGTAGGTTGAGGTACTGCCTTGCAAATGGCTCGACCTGATATTGGTTGGCGCCCCCTCCGATTAAAATTATACCGGCAGGTAATAGTGAATTCTTTCCGATTTTTTTTAAGTGAGCTTCAATAAGGTCAAAAATGTCAGACAATCTTGCTTCAATAATATCTTCCAATTTCTTTTTGCTGTATCCTTTATTTTCTTTTCCCATTTTAATTTCCTCTGCCTCTTCTATTGGGATCTTTAAACATAAGGCAATATCATTGGTTATGTCGGTTGAGCCTATCGAAAAAACCTTGAGTGATGTAGGAATTCCCTCTTCGAAAACAGCTATTGATACAGTTTCGGCGCCAATATCAGTTAGTATGCAGCCCGCTGTTTTTTGTATTTTTGAGAGTACAGCGTAAGATGCGGCTATGGGTGCTGGGATTATATTTTCAATAATTATACCAGCGCCTTCAACTATATTAATGAGATCGTTTAAGTGTTGTTCAAGTGCTGTGATGAACAACGTTTTAACTTCTAAAATTTCACCCTTCATTCCATTGGGGCGACCTAAAATTTTTTTACCATCAAGTTTAAATTGTAGGGGTATATTTTGGATTATCTGACGATTAGATTGTTTCTTTAAGTTTGTAACGCTCGCCTCGATTACGCGTTTAACATCTAGATCACCAACTTCTTGATCTGCTTTGGAAACAGCGATCCCTCCCTCGCTTACTGTGGACTCTAGGCTTATTCCTCCAATTGCTAAAAAAGCAGCACTGATTTTTTTTCCGGACATTCTTTCAGCATCCTTTATTGCCTCAGTAACAGTTTCTTTTGCTTCTTCCATGTCCACTATATAGCCATGTCGTAGTCCTCTAGATCTCTTTGAGGTCATACACAAAACACGAGGATCAGATTCTCCTTTGATTAATTCCGATACAATTATTCGGATCAAGGATGATCCAATATCGATGCCTGTGATTATTTTACTTCTCACTAAATTTTATCCTTATTTTTTCTTCCGCTGCTTCCATTCTACTACCATGGTCGAATCCTTTCAAATGCATAAGGCCGTGGATAAATATATACATAAGATAACTACTAACCTTTTGTCCTAGTACTACAGCTTCTTTTGATACAATATTCAAATCTATGAGGATTTCACCTTCGTTTTCTGAATAAGGGAAGCTAAGAATATTTGTAGGTTCATTTTTGCCGCGATACTTTTCATTAATCAGTTTTGATATTTTGTCACCAACAAAAACAAGACTAAGTTCATAGCCTTGTCCGAGCGCGAAATCCTTGATTTCTTGGAACAGAACTATAGGAATCCGCTTTCTTGTTTTATTTGCGATATGGAGCATCTTCGATCTTGCCGAGTCTTCTTAGTCTGTCGGTCTCCGTTCGTTTAGAGAGTCTTTTTAGGGCCTTCTTCTTTTTTACATATTCGGACTTCGCTCGCTCACTGTATCTCAGTGATTTTGCGCGCCTAATAATACCAGATTCCTGAACCCTTTTGGTGAATCTTCTGATCACGCTTGAGGTTGTCTCGTTATTATTTTTTGTTACTTCTACTTGAATCATTAGTTATCTAGACTAACATAAAGGATTAATTATCGCAACTTACTTACGGGAAGGTGGGATTTATTTTATTTTTTTTACATATTCTGTAAGCTTTTCGACCTTGATTTCTTCCTGGGAGCGCGTATCCATATTGCGTACGATAACAGTACCATCGATCACCTCTTTCTGACCCATAATGATTGTAAATGGTATTTTCATTTTTTCTGCAGTGCCGAGTTGAGATGATAGACTATCTTTACTCAGTGATTGCATTACGGGTATACGAGCTTTTCGTAAAATTTCGATGATAGCTAGGCTCTGAAGTTTTGCACTGAATCCTAGCTGGATAAAAAAGATCTTAGGCTTCTTTAGAATTCTTGGGGCAAGCTCTTGGTTGAATCCTTCGGTCGAGATAACTCTGTCGACACCAATGCCCACACCAATACCGGGAAGATCTTTTTTAAAACCCAACGTCTTGGCGAGATAATCATATCTCCCACCTCCAGCCAGTGCCAATAGGATTGGTTCTTCTGTTTTTGGACTCTCCTCGTTGTTTTTCTCGGTCTCGGTGTCTGTTTTTTTCTCCGTTGGCATAGCCTTAGCATTGATTTCGAAGACCGTTCTCGTGTAATAATCTAAACCCCTAACTAGATTACCGTCGATCGTATATTCAATTTTTAACGCTTCTAGATATTCTAAAACCTCCTTGAAGTGTTGTTTACATGGATCACACAAGAAGCCAACGGATTGAGGGGCACCCTCTTTGATTGGTTTGCATTTTTCGTCTTTGCAATCGAGAAGTCTAAGTGGGTTATTCTTAACCCTAATTTTACAATCTTTACAAACCGCAGCTAGGTGCTTCTTGTAATAATTGGTAAGTTCCTTTCTGTAACCGTTTCGGCATGCTTTATCGCCAATGCTATTTATAGATAGTTGTAGATTATTGTGCCCAGCTTCCTCTAAGGTTGTCATTGCAACTTTAATGACAGTAGCGTCGGCTATACTCTTTTCGCTTCCTAAGATCTCGAGATCGAATTGCCTTAATTCTCTTAGTCGACCTTTTTGCGGTTTCTCGTGTCGATAGCATTGCCCATAGCTGTATAACATTACTGGTTGAGGCATGGTTTGCATGCCATTTTCGATATAAGCTCTAACGATGCCGGCAGTAAATTCCGGCCTAAGCGCTAGTGGTATACTTCCTGAACCGGTTTTAATTTCGTACATTTCTTTTTGTACGATATCCGTGTCTGTTCCTATGCCTGAGGTGTACAATCGAGTCTCTTCCATGAGCGGGGTTTCAATCGGTTTAAATCCATAGTAAGTTGCCACTTCAGCGGCCTTTTCGAAGAAACCTTGGTAGTAGTAATACTCCTTTGCAACAATATCTCTCATTCCTTTGGGAGCTCTTGGAGGATCCAGTTTTATGTTTTCTTTTTTCTGTGACATAAATTATTTTATTGATTTAACGATTTGAATTTTTCCACTGCACCCGGTGAAATTTCTGCCTGGCTAATTGGCAGGAGTCTCACAAGCACGTGGCCTGTTATAAATTTACTATCCAGTGGTCCCCATTCCCTAGAATCAGAACTTGCATTTCTATTATCTCCCATTACAAAGTATTCTTCCTTATTTAGCGCAATACTCATTGTTCTGTTTCCCCAACTTTTATCTATAATATAAGACTCGCCTAGGGCGAAGCCATCAGGATGTTTGGCGTTTTTGATGATGATTTGATTATTATTTATCTCCACAGTTTCTCCCGGTAGACCGATTATTCTTTTTATAAAATATTTAGAGAGATCATAAGGATATTTGAATACAATAACTTGACCTCGGTTTGGGGAGTTGAAGTAATAAGATAGCTCATCAACTATGAGGTATTCTCCGTCGTGAAATGTTGGCTTCATTGAACTGCCACTAACTAGAAATGGTTGTGCCACAAAAACTCTGATCGGTATGACTATGGTCAGAGACAGCAGTGTGAATTTTATAATGTCTTTAATGAACCCCCAGGTTGTAACTTCTTCCTCGTTAATAGTTATTGATTTTTCCTTACTTTCTAAGGGTGTTTCTTTTTTTTCTTCATTCATTTGCCACATTTTACTATAAAAAATAGTCGAATGCAAATAATAAAAGGGAGAGCTTCTTGCTTCTCCCTTTGGTGCTGGTGTTTAATCTTCTATTTGGAACAAATTTTTAGTTTACCAATCTTATTGTAAAGATCTTCAAGCGTACTGTCATTGATCAAAGAGAAATCTGCACGTTCTGCGCAGACAAGAAGCTGTTGCTCATTTTTGTTGCCCTGTAGTTCTTTTTCCTCTAGTGTTTTAAATGTCTGAAGTGAGTTACCTTCTCCAATTTTACCTCTTGCCCTTGCCCTCTCGAATCTCAACTCAACTGGCGCGTCGACGAATACCATTTTAAATTTTGGAAAGTTTCTTTTGAATTCATCAATTTCAGCTGGATTTCTGATGCTTGTGATGATGATATTGTGCGCGGCGCTACCGCGGATTCTCTCAAGTGTCCGGACAGCCAGTTCGTTAGGCAGAAATTTTTGGCGGAGTTCATTTCCTGCCGCAATTAGATTTTCGCGAGTGTGCGGCAGTCCTTTTTTTGTGAGCTCTGCCCTTATTTCATCAGACAGTGAATATGTCCTGAAACCGTAAGTTTGTTTTAAGTGGTCTGCGACAGTATCCTTACCTGACGCATTAGTACCTGTGACACCAAGCACCGTTTCTATCGGTGCTTTTATAACATCCGAAATAAATTGTCTGTACGTAATCCCTGCTACATCGAGTAATCTTCGGGAGGCTATATAAGAATTTTCATCATGATGTTTATCGCATTCGAAGATGACTTCCTTTATGCCGACTTGGATTAAAGCTTTTGTACATTCATTGCACGGAAAGAGCGTGCAGTAAATTTTGCTTCCTTGAACTGAGCCGTTGGAGTTATACACAGCGTTTGCCTCGGCATGAACAACGTAAGCATATTTTGCATTTAGGAAGTCGTCACCGTCACACCATGGGAAATCGTCATTTTCGATTCCTCTTGGGAACCCGTTATATCCTAAACCAAGAACAACATTATTTTGGTTTACGATCACGGCACCGGCTTGAGTCCTTGGATCTTTTGATCTTAAGGCAATAATTCTCGCCATACTCACGAAGCACTCGTCCCAGGTGAGTACAATATTTTCCTTGGTTTGTAGTTTTTTTTGCTCTTCGTTTTTTTGTAAACACGTTAGACAACGGCAGGCATTAACCATGGCTTTCTCCTTTCAAGGATTAAATCTATTTCTAACAAAAAAGACTTTTCAAATAGATACTAGATTAAATATAGGTAAAATGCAAAACAAATTTGAATGGCATTGCTGGGTATGATATAAATATGGAATGTCATATATTATCGCAGGCTTGGGAAATCCCGGAGATGAATATGTAAATACTCGTCACAATACAGGGCGTGTGGTTCTAGATTTTATTAAAAATAGTAGCAATGCTGACTTTTCGGATTGGAAGGAAGATTCAAAAAATAGGGCGCTCGTTGTTTCAGGAAGGCTAGGTGATAAAAAAGTGATATTGGTAGAGCCGAATAATTTCATGAATAATTCCGGTTTGAGTTTTCGTAATTTAGTTATATCTAAAAAAGCTGCGGAAGAATTAGTTGTAATTCATGATGACCTCGATCTCCCAATCGGCAAATATAGAATTTCATTTAACCGCGGGCCAGGCGGTCACAATGGAGTTAAATCAATAATCAAGGCAATTAAAACCGAAGCTTTTGTCCGCATTCGAGTTGGCATTTCACCCGTGACTCCGTCTGGTAAACTGAAAAAGCCAGCGGGGGAGAAGGATGTCGAAAAACTAATTTTGGGTGAATTCAAAAAACCAGAACTTGAGCTTTTAAAAAAGAATTCAAAAAAAATCTCCGACGCGTTAATCTGCATGATAACCGAAGGTCGCGACAAGGCGATGAGTTTATATAATTAGAATGGCTCTGGTCTTACGCTGTTCGCGTTGACTTTGCAATAAACCGGTGGTAGTTTTTTGCTTGGAGTGGACTGCGGAATAGTTCCGTGGTCATTGCCAATTTTTTCCTAAAACCTCTGAACGAGGAAGGGAGATCAATATGGTCTCGGATAAGTTTGTGGGTGGGATGTCTTTTTACCATAGTGACGGAATGGTCGCTGCCTGGAAGCAGGCAAAACGTTTTGCCGGTAGGGCCGGACGAATCGCTTCATTGCCTGATGTAATTGATGCTCGGCTTTCCACTAAGCCCGGGGCTGCTCCATGGGAGAGCTACTTTACCACAACGAGTGCTGAATATGTCGGAATTGGTCGGAATGGTAAGAAGACGCTAATTGTGGCGCATGGTATTGGTCCGATGTCGACTCTCGACGGAATCGTCGCTGCTTACAGGTATCAGTTTGATGACCGTGAACGAAATATCAAAGGCGGACGGATCACGGAACAAGTGTTTCGAGATCTTGAAGATGGCAAGTATGGCGAGGTCAGCGTTGTTGATCTTGAGTCTTATTGCAAGCGCCATAAGTATCCATTTATACAAATATTGAGAGCTTCAGAGGCTATCACCGATCCAGTTATAAATGCGCGATACGGAATTTTGGCTGGACAGTATGTAAAGGCTCATGCCGAATATGCACGCCAATGGCACCGCGAGCGGGCACTTACCAATCCAGAAAACAGATATGGAACACCAGTGGATGTTTTTGATTCCTATCTCGATCGTCGACGTAATCAGCACCTTCGGGACGGGTCTTCTGGCTCCGATCCATTTATTACCAGTGTGGGCTGCTCAACTGCCGTTTACTGGAGTGACGAGTGGAAGATTGATAATGGGCTGGCAGTCGCTAATCTTTTGTCTGTCGGCGGTTTGAGAACCACATCTTTCGAGGGTAATGAAGGATTGATTAACGAGGTTGGTATCCATAGCTGGTATGATGGAACGCGACTTGTGGCGACACGGACTATGGATAAGCTGCGGAAGATTCACGCGGGTGTCGATGCGCATGAAATATTGCACAAGCACTGGCAGGATTTCTTCAGGCCTGTTGCGAAACCATCAGAGATTGACTTTGTCCATCTGACAAAGATTGGGAATAAGCTTTTCACTCTTTACCCGAAGGTCGGGGACGGAATGGACTCTTATGATCCAGAGTTTTTGGTGACTGAGGCTGTTCCGGTTCGCGGTCCAGACAGTTTCACTACTACAATTGGTGGGTATTATGGATTCTTCAAGTATGGAGAGAAAGAGGTTAAGGCGATTGCTCCACCGCACGCCAATGCATATCTCTTCACTGGTGAACCAACATTCTTGAGTGAAGATCACCATATTATCCCCATTAAATTTTATAAGGTCGAGGTTGATATCTCGAGGCGACTTATCAAGGCGTCGAAGATCGCTAATGACTTCGATACCCTGATGAAGTACGTTAAGTAAATAATCACTTCCGTCATGGAGAAATCTGTGGTGGTTTTTTGTTGTCAGGAAATAACCCTTTAGTTACCCTTCAAGGGTGACACTGTGGATAAATAATAATTAAGTTTCTCGAC
>JACQCV010000020.1 GCA_016201465.1 Candidatus Vogelbacteria bacterium
ACAAAATTCTCCTTGCGGCCTGATTATCTGGTGAAATAATTTTTTCATCAGCGATAAATTCTCCAAGGGTTGAATTATCATCATCGTTACCAACTGGAGTTTCCAAGGAGACTGTTCCCTGATCGATTCTCTCAATATTATGAATCTTATCAACCTCAATTCCCATTTCAGTTGCGATTTCGTCAGCCAATGGATCTCGGCCTAAGTCCTGGGCGAGTCGTCGAACAACTTGCTTATATTTTGCAATCGTCTCAACCATGTGTACAGGAATTCTAATTGTTCTTGATTGATCTGCAAGTGCTCTGGTTATGGCCTGTCTGATCCACCACGTAGCGTAAGTTGAAAATTTGTAACCCTTTGTCCAATCAAATTTTTCAACTGCTTTAAATAGACCCAAATTACCTTCTTGAATCAAATCAAGCAAAGTGAGATCACTCGAACGACCAATAAACTTCTTTGCTATAGATACAACCAATCTAAGATTGGCTTTGACCAATAAGTTTTTGGCCTCCTCATCTCCTAATTGAATTTTCTTCGCAAGATCTTTTTCTTCCGAAGCTGAAATTAATTTATACTGTCCAATTTCGCGCAAGTACATCTGAACGGAATCGAGCGAGGAATCACGCGACAGCAAACCACCTCTCCCAGCCTTTTCTGGCAAAAGATCATCCAAACTATCTCCAAGTAGCCCGCCACTGTCTAGAATATCTATTCCCTGTGTACTTAATCTTTCGTAGAGTTCATCAAGGAACAGTACATCATCTTCAATATTTGGAAACTCCTTTAGGATTTCGTTATAAGTGACGAACCCTCTTTTTTTGCCCAAAGCAACTAGTTTGTCAGCATGTTTTTTCCAATTGATCGCCCCTTTTGGCCCGATGTCAACTTTTTTTGTGGTCTTTTTGGTAACAACAAATTTCTTTTTTGATTCTTTTAAACTTTTTTTATTTTTAGCAACAACCTTTTTCTTGGTGCTCTTTTTCAGTTTGTTCTTTGTTGTAATTTTATGTTTAGGCATATGTATTGTTGCTAATTTTAATTTGTTTAATTCTTGATAAATTTTCACCGATAAGCTGACACTCTTTCAAAATTTTTTCTATCTCAGAGTCATCTTCGCGTTGTTCAGCCTTTTTCAATTTGATAATTGTATTGTTGAGACTTTCTTTAAGAGTTTCTTCTTCTAAGTCAGTAATCAAGGCCGCAAGTGTGCCGGCTATATCGTCACTACCAGAATTTGTGACCTCTGCTTCGAATATTAGACCATCTTTTGAATTTTGCCAAATAGAGTCGAGCATCATATACCTACCATCGCCGACTATTGTTTTGAGTTTATCGATCACTTCAGAAATCATTTTTACGTCTACATTGTCGATTTCATTCTGCCACAGTATAATTCCGTAAATTCTCTTTAATAAACTTTCTGCCCGTGATGTTTTTATAACCTCCTGTTTTTCAGTTGAATTTTCCACTGTTTTAGTGGT
This sequence comes from Candidatus Vogelbacteria bacterium, assembly GCA_016201465.1. Classification (GTDB taxonomy): domain Bacteria; phylum Patescibacteriota; class Minisyncoccia; order Phycocordibacterales; family UBA12445; genus JACQCV01. The sequence goes on from JACQCV010000020.1 coordinate 1,482, forward strand.
TGCACCAATATTTTCGGTGCTAAGCTTTTTTAGTTCACTCCAAATCGGGCCTTCGTCAATTCCTAATCTTCTTGAAACCACATTAACAAAGTGTGCTTGCTCAATATTACTTTTTAAACTTGCAATATAAGGCAGTACAAGATTTTGGACCTCCATTTTAAATTTTCTTGAATCGTAACCCCGAGCTTCAATAACTTCCAGACAAAAATCAATAATATGCTTTGCATTTTTGAGAGACTCCGACCAGGTATGTGGGTCACCAAGAATTAAATCTGCCGGATCAACATCATTTGGTAGTTTAGCTATTCTTACATCAAAACCTTCAGACAGCGCCATATTAATCCCTCTCTGTGAAGCTTTAAATCCAGCTTGATCCCCATCGAAAGCCAAGATTAATTTACTGGCCAATCTCTTAATGTTTCTTAAGTGTTCATCTGTTAGTGCTGTACCGGAGACCGCAACCGTATTTAGATGCCCAGCCTGATGACTCATGATCAAGTCCATTTGTCCTTCAACTAGCACACAAGTGTCGAGAGACCTCATTAACACACGTCCACGATCGAAACCAAATAAAACTTTTGATTTATCGTAGAGGTCGGTTTGTGGGCTGTTGATATATTTCGCCGCCTCGTGTGGCATTTGGTTTGATGTGGGTAAAATTCTACCGGAAAAACCAACCGTCACACCCGACACGTTATTTATCGGGAACATGATTCGATTCCTAAATCGGTCATAAAATCCCTTAGGAGATCTTATCACAAGACCAGTTCTCTCTATCTCTGAATCTGTAAATTGTAGTTTCTTCAAATAATCGTAGATGTCGCGCCATGAATCTGGGGCTACCCCAATTTTAAATGCTTCGATTGTGTCGTCCGTAAGGCCCCTTTTCGTAAGATACTCTTTGGCGGCAATATTCTTCTTTAGTTCCCCGCGATAGAAACGTACCGCATTTTCGACAACAGATATGAGTCGCCCCTTTTCAGACTTCTGCGATCTATCTTCATTGATTAACTTTACCCCAGCCTTCTCTGCAAGTATTTTTAGCGCATCGACAAACTCGATTCCTTCGACCTCCTTTACAAATTCAAAAATGTCGCCACCTTTATTACAACCAAAACAGTGGAAGCTATCTCGTGACGGTGAGACGAAAAAAGATGGAGTCTTTTCGTTATGGAATGGACACCTTGCCTTAAGATTACTGCCGGCTTTGTCAAGTTTTAAGTATGAACCAACAACATCAACTATATTAAGCTTTGACTTAACTTGTTCGACTGTTGAAGACATATTAAAATGTTAAAAACTGATCAATTTAAACCTAGTTTACATCTCGCCTTCCTCAGTTTTTAGTCCATCTTCCGTGCCCTGGCTGGTTGAGATATCTCTTCGTAATCCCGTTCCCGCTGGAATGAGTCTTCCAATTATCACGTTCTCTTTCAAACCCCTTAATTCGTCGACCCCTCCTTGAATTGCGGTATCGATAAGAACTCTTGATGTGTTTTGGAAAGATGCCGCCGATAACCAGCTACTTGTGGTTAACGATACTTCAGAAATACCCAGAGCAAGTGTGTCACCCCTAGCCTCTTCGTTGCCCTCATTCTTCACCTTGGTGTTTTCAATCAACAATTCAGAATTTTCAACAATTTCTCCTAACACAAACTTAGTATCACCAATTTCTTTGATGCGCCTTCTTGAAAACATTTGACGTACTATTACTTCAATATGCGACAAGAATGGTTATTGATTTATCTTTTCCATCGTTCTTAATTTCGCTGACTTGACCATCTGTAGCCGCAACAGTTGCTGGATTTTTTGGAGCACGCTTTTCAAATATTTCTTCGACTCTCGGCAAACCCATGGTAATGTCTCCACCAGCTTCCGAAACTCCTCCCGAGTGGAAAGTTCTCATTGTCAACTGTGTTCCTGGTTCACCAATCGCCTGCGCCGCCACAATGCCAACAACTTCGCCAAGCTTAATAGGCTCATGTTTTCCGAGGTCTAACCCATAACATTTCTGGCAAACTCCTCGCAAAGACTTGCATGTCATGGGAGATCTGATCGCTGCCTCACGGATACCTTTTACCTCAATATCTCTCGCGTCATACTTGGTTAGAAGAACCCCTTTCTTGTATAAGACAGTGCCCTTTTCGTCCTTGATGTCTTTGGCCAATACTCTTCCTTTGATAATTCCTCCAATACCGGAATCAATACCTGAAATATTGTCAGTTGAAATAATTCTACCATCCTTTTCACCGCAATCATTCTCTGAAATTATAATGTCTTGGGAGACATCGACGAGTCGTCGAGTGAGATATCCTGCTTTTGAAGTGTTTAGAGCTGTGTCAGCCATACCCTTTCTTGATCCATGAGTTGTAATGAAGTATTCAAGCGGTGACAAACCCTCTTTATATGATGGGATAATTGGAAATTCCAAAGTTCGTCCAGCCGTGTTAATGATCAGTCCTTTCATGCCTGACATTTGACTGATATGGCCAATTGATCCTCGCGCCCTTGAAGTGACCATGTCATAAATTCCGCCTTTTGGATCCAAAGTACTTGGCATGAGTTTTTGAATATCATTCCACGCGGATCTCCATGCAGCGATGACCATTCTGTACCTCTCCTCTTCTGATATTAGACCTTCACTAAAATGGTTCGCGATATCAGCAACAGCCTTCCTCGCACCAGCGATAATTGCCGGCTTCTCTTCTGGAACCTTGAGGTCACCCATCGCCCATGTTATGCCAGACCTTGTAACATACTTGTATCCAAAGCTTTTAATCTTATCCAAAATCGGAGGAACGGCGTCTGGCCCATATCGTTCAATAAGGTCCTCAATCATTTTTGCGACCTCCTTTCCCGTAATGTCGTGGTTCATGTAGTCGAGATCTGGTGGCAAAATACTATTAAACAAAATCCTTCCGACAGTTGTTTCAAAAACCTTACCGCGATTTTCCGCGTACTTTTCTGTGTCAGATGCTAAGATTTTTACCTTTGCTCTAAAGCCAACGACGCCAAATTCGTAAGCAGTAATTGCTGCGTTAGGAGATTGGAACATTCGGCCTTCACCACGCTCCCCAGGCATCATTTTGGTCATCCAGTAACAACCCAAAATCATGTCCAGTTTTGGTGTAACAATCGGATCGCCGCTACCAGGCTTCAACAAATTTTTATTTGACGCCATGATTTCTCGAGCTTCTTTTTGTGCTTCATCTGAAAGTGGAACATGGACAGCCATCTGGTCTCCGTCGAAGTCAGCGTTGAAGGCCGAACAGACTAACGGATGTACTTGAATGGCATTGCCCTCAATGAGTTTTGGCTGAAATGCTTGTATACCTAATCTGTGAAGAGTCGGTGCTCTGTTTAGAAGTACATATTTTCCCTGAATGACCTCTTCAAGAATCGCCCAGACCTCTGGTACCCCATCTTCGATAAGTCTGCCCGCACCTCGAATGTTAAAGGCAAGCTCTCTTTGCAAAATTTTTGAAATCACAAACGGCCTGAAGAGTTCAAGGGCCATGTGCTTCGGTAAACCACACTGGTGTAAATGAAGATCTGGTCCAACTACGATAACACTGCGACCCGAATAGTCGACTCGTTTACCGAGCAAATTCTGTCTGAAACGACCTTGTTTACCTTTCAAAATATCTGCGAGTGACTTAAGTGGTCTTCGCTGTGACTGACTCATGGCACCCGGAGAACCAGCTGTGTGTCTAATTGAATTATCAATTAAAGCATCGATAGCTTCTTGTAAAATTCTCTTTTCGTTTCTCTGAATTACGTCCGGTGCGTTTATTTCCACCAACTTTTTTAAGCGATTGTTTCGGTTTATTACTCTTCTGTAGAGATCGTTAACGTCGGAGGTTGCGTGTCTTCCACCCTCGAGAGCGACCATTGGTCGAAGCGCCGGTGGAATAATCGGAATTGCCTTAAGAAACATCCATTCGGGCCTCAATTCGGACTTAATCATATAACTCAGAAGATTCAATCTCTTTTGCATACGGACCCTTTCTGAGGTATTTGCCACATCAATTCTTTCAATTAGTTCATTTCGCAACTTTACAAGATCAATCTCTTTAAACATTTTGTAAATTGCCTCAGCGCCAATATCAGATTCAAAAATTGAACCGTACTTAATCGAAAATTTGTGATGTGTGTTTTCGTCCAAAACAACTCCGATGCGGATAGAACCAATCTCTTTTTTTACTTCAGCAAACGAATCTTTTATTTTTTGAATCGCCTCATCAGAAGTAACGCTCTTGATTTTGGTTTTAAATTCTTTATCAAGTTCGCGCAATACATTTTGTCTCTCCTCCTCATTAACCTTCGTGATCATGTATCCGGCAAAGTAGATAACTTTCTCAAGATCAGCAATCGACAAGTCAGCCATAATACCAATCCTTGATGGGATCCCACGTAAAAACCAAATATGAGCAACGGGCGACGCTAGTTCAATATGACCCATTCTTTCTCTTCGGACGATCGATCGCGTAACCTCCACCCCACACTTTTCGCAAACGATATCTTTGTAACGAATTCTTCTGTATTTTCCACAATAACATTCGTAATCTTTTTCTGGTCCGAAGATTCTTTCATCAAAAAGCCCACCGCGTTCACTTCGCTGAGTCCTATAATTAATTGTTTCTGGTCTGGTAACTTCACCAAAAGACCACTCTTTAATCCTCTCTGGAGAAGCAAGTTTTATTTCAATGGCGTTGAAATCCGTT